>DAOLLE010000050.1:7273-11416 GCA_035331205.1 Burkholderiaceae bacterium | reverse complement strand
GCCAGGCCACATGCTCGCCGATGAAGCTGGCGATGAAGTAGTAGCTGTGGTCGTAGCCCGGCTGTCGGCGCAGCGTCAGCGGGTGGCCGACGGCGGCGCAGGCGGCCTCCAGCAGCTCGGGGCGCAGCTGCGTGGCCAGAAATTCATCGGCCTCGCCCTGGTCCACCAGCAGCGGCAGGCGCTCGGTGGCGGAGGCGATGAGGGCCACCGCGTCGTGCGCCGCCCAGGCCGCGCGATCCTCGCCGAGGTAGGCCGCGAAGGCCTTCTGCCCCCAGGGCACCTGGCTGGGCGCCACGATCGGTGAGAAGGCCGAGACGCTGGCGTAGCGACCCGGGTGTCGCAGCGCCAGCGTGAGCGCGCCGTGGCCGCCCATCGAATGGCCGCTGATCGCGCGCCGGCCCGGCTGCACCAGGCCTGCGAAGTGGCGCTCGACCAGCGCCGGCAGCTCGTCCACCACGTAGCTTTCCATGCGGAAGTGCGTGGCCCAGGGCGCCTGCATGGCGTCGAGGTAGAAGCCCGCGCCCTGGCCGAGGTCGTAGGCCGCATCGTTGGGCACGTTCAGGCTGCCGGCCGGGTCGCGCGGGCTGGTATCCGGCGCCACCACGATCAGCCCGTGCTGCGCCGCATGCGCCTGCATCCCCGCCTTGGTGATGACGTTCTGCTCGGTGCAGGTCAGGCCGGACAGCCAGTACAGCACCGGGCAGGCCTCGCCGCGCAGCGCCGCCGGCGGCAGGTAGACGCCCATCTTCATCGGGCAGCCCAGCGTGGTGCTGGCGTGCTGCCACACCTCCTGCCGGCCACCGCAACTGGCGTGGTGTTCGATGCGTTCCATCGCGTCGCTCCCGGTCGGGTGGGCTCAGTACTTCAGCACGGAGCGGATCGATTTGCCCTCGTGCATCAGGTCGAAGGCGTGGTTCACCTCCTCCAGCCCCATGGTGTGGGTGACGAAGGGGGCGAGGTTGATGCGCCCGGCCATCGCGTCCTCCACCATGCCGGGCAGCTCGCTGCGGCCCTTGACGCCGCCGAACGCGGTGCCGAGCCAGCGCCGGCCGGTCACGAGCTGGAACGGCCGGGTGCTGATCTCCTGCCCCGAGCCCGCAACACCGATGATGACCGACTGGCCCCAGCCGCGGTGGGCGCATTCCAGCGCCGCGCGCATCACGTTGACGTTGCCGATGCACTCGAAGCTGTGGTCCACCCCCCAGCCGGTCATCTCCACGATCACCTGCTGGATGGGCTTGTCGTAGTCCTTCGGGTTGACGCAGTCGGTGGCGCCGAAGACCTTGGCCAGCGCGAACTTGTCGGGGTTGGTGTCCACCGCGATGATGCGGCCCGCACCCGCCAGCTGCGCGCCGTGCAGCACCGCCAGGCCGATGCCGCCCAGGCCGAACACCGCCACGCTGTCGCCCTTCTGCACCTTGGCGGTGTTCTTCACCGCGCCCAGGCCGGTGGTGACGCCGCAGCCCAGCAGGCAGACCTGCTCGGGGTTGGCCTGCGGGTTCACCTTGGCCAGCGACACCTCGGCCACCACCGTGTACTCGCTGAAGGTCGAGCAGCCCATGTAGTGGTACAGCGGCTGGCCGTTGTAGGAGAAACGCGTCGTGCCGTCCGGCATCACGCCCTTGCCTTGAGTGGCACGCACCGAGACGCAGAGGTTGGTCTTGCCGCTCTTGCAGAACAGGCACTCGCCGCACTCGGCGGTGTACAGCGGAATCACGTGGTCGCCGGGCGCCACGCTGGTGACGCCCTCGCCCACCTCGACAACGATGCCCGCGCCCTCATGGCCCAGCACCACCGGGAACAGGCCCTCGGGGTCGTCGCCGCTGAGCGTGAAGGCGTCGGTGTGACACACGCCGGTGTGGGTGATCCGCACCAGCACCTCGCCCTTCTTCGGCGGGGCGACGTCGATCTCGACGACCTGCAGGGGTTGACCGGGTCCGAAGGCAACGGCAGCACGCGATTTCATGGGGGTCTCCTGGTGAGGGGGTGGTTCTGGGTTCAACGAAGGTAGGAGCGCACGAGGCTGGTCAGGTCCTGAGCCAGCGCGTCGGGTGGCCGATCCGCCGCCAGCTCCTCGCGGATGTGCGACTCGAGGATCTCTGACATCAGCCCGTTCACCGCCCCGCGGATGGCCGCGAGCTGCTGCAGCACCGGGGCGCAATCCGCACCGGCCTCCAGCGCCCGCTCCAGCGCCTCGGCCTGGCCGCGGATGCGGCGAACGCGGGTCAGCGCCTTCTTCTTGTCCTCGGGGGCGTGGGGCATGGCGGGAGGTTGGCGAAGCAAGCTCGAATACTGGGGTGCAGTATATGGAAAAGCTGGACCCTGGATGACCCAACCCAGCAGCGAAATGCGCTGGCGGATACGATCATCGCGACACGCCCACTCGATCCATTCGGAGCGTTCACATGACAGACCCCAGCTTCCCCATCGCTGTCACCGCGGCCGAAACGCCGCCACGCATCCGGCCTTCGGTCTACCCGGAGCCCTTCGCGTCGCGCATGGCGGGCCGGGTGAAGCATCCGCTGGGCGACCTGTTCGGGCTGAAGAACTTTGGCGTCAACCTGACCCGCCTGGCGCCAGGGGCGGTGTCGGCGCTGCGGCACGCGCACAGCCGGCAGGATGAGTTCATCTACATCCTGCAGGGCCACCCCACCCTGCTGACCGATGCGGGCCGCACCCTGCTGGCGCCGGGCATGTGCGCCGGTTTTGCAGCCGGCACGGGCAACGGGCACAGCCTGGTCAATGAAGGGGACGACGAGGTGGTCTACCTGGAAGTGGGCGATCGCACGCCGGGCGACGCGGCCAGTTACCCGGACGATGACCTGCAGGCGCAGCTCGGGCCGCAGGGCTGGGTGTTCACCCACAAGGATGGTTCACCCTACTGAGTACTGAGATTTGCCCTGCTCGTGGTGATGTCGGCCGGCACCGATGGAGGAGAACACATGCCTGGGTCTGTCGATGCTTTCCTTGGCTGGCCGTGCCGACTGGGTGCGATCCTGTGCGGCCTATTGGCCTTCGGGCCGGCGGGGTCCGCACCACCCGCGCCGCCCGCGGCACTGCCGTTGGAACTGCCACCAGCCAGTCGTCTGCAGCCACTGGGGCTGACCGGCAGCTCACCGCCGCAGCCTCCCGTGGCGTTCAGCGGCAGCACCACGCTGCACGGCATCCTGGTTGCGCAATGGCTGCGGGCAGAAGGTGACACCGGGGCACCAGCTGCCATCTTCCAGCTGTTGCCGGTGCCGCAGTCGGCGGCCCAGATGCCCCATTTCCAGGGCGCGCCGCTGAAGTTCATCACCCTGGTCAACGGGCGCGATCTGCTCGCCCGAGCCACCTCCAGCGAGATCGCCCGGGAGTTTGACGCCCGGCAGCGCGGAGTGATCCATGTCGAGGGCTTGTTCACGATCCGCGGCCTGTCGCTCGGACAACCCTGCCTGCGTGCGGCACAGGCCGAAATCACCGAGGTGGATCCGATCCGGGTGCGCTTTCCTGCCCGGCCGCAGGCCATCACCTGTCCGCCCTGACGGCCAGAGACGTCAGGCCGCCAACCGGGGTCTCACCCCTTCAATCCGCCCGCAGCAACTCCCGCGCGATCACGACCTGCTGGATCTGCGAGGTGCCTTCGTACAGGCGCAGCAGGCGGGCGTCGCGGTAGAAGCGCTCGACCGGGTACTCGTTGATGTAGCCCGAACCGCCGTGGATCTGCACGCCGCGGTCGGCGACTCGGCCGACCATTTCGGTGGCAAAGAGCTTGGCGCAGGACACGCGCATCGACACGTCCGGGTCGGAGACGCCCGGCGGCTTTTTGTCGAAGCGCTGCGCCACCTCCTGTACCAAAGCCCAGGCGGCCAGCAGCTCGGCCTGGCTGTCGGCGAGCAGGGCCTGGATGAGCTGGAACTCGCCGATGGGCTTGCCGAACTGTTTGCGGTCGCGGGCGTAGCGGCGCGATTCGTCGAGTATGCGCGAGGCCAGCCCGCAGGACACGGCGGAGATGTTCAGCCGGCCGCGGTCGAGCACCTTCATCGCCGTCTTGAAGCCCTGGCCGGGCACGCCGCCGATGATGTTGGCCGCCGGCACCCGGGCGTTGTCGAGGATGACGTCGCAGGTCTTGGTGCCGCGCTGGCCCATCTTCTTGTCGGGCTTGCC
>DAOLLE010000050.1:0-7173 GCA_035331205.1 Burkholderiaceae bacterium | reverse complement strand
TCGGCCTTCTGCTCGGGCGTGCCGTCCATCAGGATGCCCTGCGAGCCGATGCCGATGTTGGTGCCGAAGACCGATCGGAAGGCCGGCGCGGTGCGGCCCAGCTCGTGGTTCACCAGGATCTCCTGGCTCACCGACAGGCCGATGCCGCCGTACGCCTCGGGCACGGTCAGGCCGAACAGGCCCATGGCCTTCATGTCCTCGATCAGCTCGTCGGGGACGCGGTCCTGCTCCTCCACCGCATCCTCGGCGGGGATCAGGCGCTCGCGCACGAAGCGCTGGACGGTGGCGAGCAGCAGCTCGAAGGATTCGGCGTCGATGGCCATGGCGAAACTCCGGAAACCGCCTCAGCGGTGCTTGAACTCAGGCGGCCGCTTGGCGAGAAAGGCCTGCATGCCTTCGTGCGCGTCCTCGCTGGCAAAGCGGGTGTAGAGCTGGCGGCGCTCGAAGAGCACACCCTCGCTCAGCGTGGATTCATAGGCGCGGTCCACCGCCTCCTTGATCGCCATCAGCGCGGGCAGCGAGTAGCCGGCCACCCGCTCGGCCAGCGCCAGCGCGCTGCTCTGCAGCTCGTCGTCCGCCACCACGCGCGACACCAGGCCGTAGCGGTCGGCCTCGTCGGCATCGAGCACGCGTGCGGACAGGCACATGTCCATCGCCTTGGCCTTGCCGATGGCGCGCGGCAGGCGCTGCGTGCCGCCGGCGCCGGGCAGCATCGCCAGCTTGATCTCCGGCAGCGCAAACTTGGCGCTGCGGGCCGCCAGGATGATGTCGCAGGCCAGCGCCAGCTCGCAGCCGCCGCCGAAGGCGAAGCCCGCCACCGCGGCGATCACCGGCTTGCGCACCTGGCGGATCGTCTCCCAGTTGCGGGTGATGAACTGGCCCTGGTAGACATCCATGTAGCCCCAGTCGGCCATCACCGCGATGTCCGCCCCGGCCGCGAAGGCCTTGGCGCTGCCGGTGAGGACGATGGCGCCGATGCCCTCGTCGGCGTCGAAGCGCAGCAGCGCCTCGCCGAGTGCGTCCATCAGCTCATCGTTCAGCGCATTCAGCGCCTCGGGCCGGTTCAGGGTGATCACGGCCACGCGGCCGCGGGTTTCGGTGAGGATGACGGGCATGGCAATGGGCTCCAGGCTCACTCGACGACGATCTTGCGTTCCTTGATCAGCGTCGAGAGCTGCTTGCCCTCGTCGACGAGCAGCTTCTTGAAGGCGGGCGTGTCCAGCGGCGCGGGCTCGGCGCCCAGGTCGGCGAAGCGCTGCTTCAGCGCTGGAGCGGCCAGGGCCTTGCTCAGCTCGCGGCTCAGCCGGGCGGTGATCTCGGCCGGGACGTTCAGCGGCGCCCAGACGCCGAACCAGATGTCCAGGCTGGCGTTCTTGATGCCCAGGTCGGCGTAGGTGGGCACGTCGGGGAAATAGGGCGACTTCTTGTCGCTGGCCACCGCCAGCAGCTTCACGCGCCCGGCCTTGATGTGGGGGAAGGCGATGCCGGGGTCGAAGGCGATGTCCGCCTGGCTGGCCATCACGTCCTGCAGCGCGGGTGCGGCGCCGCGGTAGGGGATGTGGGTGATGAAGCTGCCGGTGCTCTGCTTGAACAGTTCACCCGCCAGGTGCGGCGGCGTGCCGGTGCCCGACGACGCGAAGGAGAGCTTGCCCGGCTGGGCCTTGGCCAGCGCAACCAGCTGCTTGCCGTCCTTGACGTCCAGCGTCGGGCGCGCGATCAGGTACATCTGCGTGCGCCCGATCCCCATCACCGGCGCCAGGTCGCGCGAAGGCAGGATGTTCGACTTGAACAGCGAAGGGTTGGCGGTCTCCACCGAAGTGGGCGCCACCAGGATCGTGTAGCCATCCGCAGCCGCCTTGATGACTTCGCCGGCCGCGAGGTTGCCGCTGGCGCCCGGCTTGTTGTCGACGATCACGGTCTGGCCCAGCGCCTCGGTGAGTGCCTGGGCCAGCGTGCGGGCCATCACGTCGGTGGTGCCACCGGGGGCGAAGCCGACGACGATGCGCACCGCCTTGGCGGGCCAGGCGGGAGCCTGGGCCAGCACCGGCAGCGCGGCGGCCGTCAAGAACGCGGTCGCGGCGAGCTTCAAGGCGCTGCGACGCAGCGGCTGGGGGCAGTTCGATGAGACCATGGCGGACTCCCGGTGGATGGGGCAAACGTGTGTGAGGACGAGCCGACTCGCTCCGGGCAAGGGGGCGCACCGGAGGAGGCGGATTCGGGAAGAGACGGGGGCGTGCGGACCTGCTGGGCCGCCGCCGGATCAGATCTGGCCTTTAGCGACCATCTCCTTGACGATCTCGCGCAGCTTGAACTTCTGGATCTTTCCGGACGGGGTGGCCGGCATCGCCTCGCGCAGGATCAGGCGCTCGGGGATGTACTGCAGCGCCACCTTCTGCGCCTTCAGGAAGTCCACCAGCTCCGGCAGCGTCAGCGTCTGCTCGGCCTTGGGCACGACCACCGCGCAGGCGCGCTCGCCCAGGCGCTCGTCGGGCACCGCCACCACCGCCACCTGGGCGACCGCCGGGTGCTTGTAAAGCAGGGCCTCGACCTCGAAGACGGGGATGTTCTCGCCGCCGCGGATGATCACGTCCTTGCTGCGCCCGCTGATGCGGATGTAGCCGGCCTCGTTCATCGTGGCCAGGTCGCCGGTGTCGAACCAGCCGTTCGGGTCGGTGTTGTTCCACTGCTGGCGGTGCAGGTAGCCGCCGAAGTTGGACACCGAGCGCACCAGCAGCTTGCCCGCCTGCCCGCGCGGCAGCTCGGCGCCGTCGTCGCCCACCACCTTCAGCTCGACGCCCGGCAGCGGGCAACCGTCGGTGGTCGCGGCCAGCCGGTCGTCATCGTCCAGCTCGATGAGCGTGACGGCGCCGTTCTCGGTCATGCCCCAGGCCGACACGATCTTGGTGCCCAGCACCGAGCGCGCCTGCTCCACCAGCGGGCCGGGGATGGGCGCGCCGGCGCAGAGGAAGGTCTTGAGCGTGGGCACCGCCTGCCCCGTCTCGCCCACGGTGCGGGCCAGGTCGTTCAGGAAGGGGGTGGAGGCCATCGTGAAGCTGGCGCCTTCGCTGCGGATCACTTCGACCGCCTTCTTCGGCTCCCACAGGTCCTGCAGCACCGCGCTGGCGCGCAGCATGATGGGCATCATCAGGCCGTACATGAAGCCGGTCTGGTGCGCCATCGGCGAGGCCATCAGCACCACGTCGTCGGCGCCCAGGCGCAGCCGCTCGGCGTAGGGGACGATGTTGGCCATCACCGTGTTGGCCGAGTGCATCACGCCCTTGGGCTCGCCGGTGGTGCCGGAGGTGTAGATCAGCTGGGTGATGTCGTCTGGGCCCGGGCGACTGCGGGTGAGGATTTCGCGCGCATCCGGCTCGTTCTCCCAGGCCGGGCCGCTGAGCAGGGCCTCGTAGCTGTTGGCCCCGCTGCCGCCCACCACCACGAGCTGCTGCAGGTCGGGCAGGCTGGGCTTGAGGCCTTCGAGCATCTGTTCGTAGTCGAAGCCGCGGAAGGTCTTCGGCACGATCATCAGCTTGGCGCCGCCGTGCTTGAGCATGAAGCCCAGCTCGCGCTCGCGGAAGATGTGCATCAGCGGGTTGAGCACCGCCCCGAGGCGCGAGCAGGCCAGGTAGGTGACGGTGAACTGCCACCAGTTGGGCAGCTGCATCGCCACCACGTCGTTGCGCCCGATGCCCAGGCGCGCCAGGCCGACGGCGACGCGGTCCGCCATCGCCGCCAGCTCGCGGTAGGTGAAGCAGGTGGTGGTGGGCGCGGCGGCCCCGCCCTCGACCTGGATCGCGGTGAGGGCCCGCTTGTCCGGGTACGCGGCGACGCAGGCGTCCAGGTCGTCGTTGATCGTGCGGTCGAACCAGAAGCCCTGGGCCACGCTGGCGGCGCGGCGCGGCGGCAGCAGAACGGCGTCGAAGTCCATGTCTTGTCTCCTGTCCTCGGGTGGGATCTGTGGTGTCAGGGTCTGGGGGCCGGAGCCTGGGGCTCAGACCGGCACGTTCTTCCGCCCGGCGCGGGAGCGGGCGATGATGGTCTTCATGATCTGCGCGGTGCCGTCGCCGATCTGGAAGCCCAGCACGTCGCGCAGGCGCTGCTCCATCGGGCCGCGGTCGTAGCCGCCGTGGCCGAAGCAGAGCAGGCACTGGTGGATGACGTCGTAGGCCAGCTTCGGCCCCCACCACTTGGCCATGCCGGCCTCGGCCGTGTGCGGCAGGCCGCGGTCCTTCAGCCACAGGCCCTGCAGGCAGAGCAGGCGGGCGCCTTCGACCTCGGTGTCGAACTGCGCCAGCGGGTGCGTCACGCCCTGGAAGGCCGACAGCGGCTGGCCGAAGGCCTGGCGCTGGGTGATGTACTCCCAGGTTTCTTCCAGCGCCACGCGGGCGACGGCCAGGCACTGCAGGCCGATCAGCGAGCGCGAGAAGTCGAAGCCCTGCATCACCTGCACAAAGCCCTTGTTCTCATCGCCCAGGCGGTGGTTGACGGGCACGCGCACGTTCTCGAAGAAGATCGAACCGCGGCCGATGGCGCGCTGGCCGTGGCAGTCGAAGCGGCTGGTGGTCAGCCCGGGCGTGTCCATCGGCACCAGCAACGCGGTGACACCGTGCGCGCCCGATTCCACCGAGCCAGTGCGGCCGAAGACGACGGTGATGTCCGCCTGGTCGGCCGCGGAGATCGAGGTCTTCTCGCCGTTGATGACGTACTCGTCGCCACCCGCTCCACTGACGCGCTCGATCTTCAGGCGCAGGTTCGCCGCGTCCGAGCCGCCACGCGGCTCGGTCAGCGCGATGGCGCAGATCGCCTCACCGGCGGTGAGCTTCTTCAGCCAGGGCGTCACCACCGCCGGGTCGCCGTAGCGCGACAGGATCTGCCCGTTCAGCGAGGCCAGCAGGTTCAGGTAGGACACGCTCAGGTCGGCGCGGGCGATCTCCTCGTGGATCACGCCCGCGGCCAGGCAGCCCAGCCCTTGCCCGCCGAATTGCTCCGGCAGCTCGGGGCAGAGGAAGCCCATCTCGCCCATCTCCTTGAGCAGCGCGCGGTCCAGATCCCGCGTCTTGTCCCGCGCCAGGAAGCCCGGCGCCACCCGGCCGGTGGCAAAGCGCCGGGCGTGTTCGGCCAGGGTCTGGAGATCGTCGTCGATGTAGGGGTTCGGATTCATCCGCGCGCTCCTCGGGCCTTATTTCGCGTACTTCTTGAACTCGGGCTTGCGCTTTTCCTTCAAGGCGTTGACGCCTTCGCGCGATTCGTCCGTGTCGTAGTACAGCTTCAGCGCGTACATGCCCATGCCGGCGATGCCGCTCTGGTGGGCGGTGTCCATGTTGAAGCTGCGCTTGGCAATCGCGATCGCGGTCGGGCTGCGCTCGCAGATCGTCTCGGCCCACTCCTGCACCGTGGCGTCGAGCTGCTCGTGCGGCACGCAGACGTTGGCCAGGCCCATCGCCACGGCCTCGGCGCCGCTGTAGCGCTTGTTCAGGTACCAGATCTCGCGGGCCTTCTTCTCGCCGACCACGCGGGCCAGGAAAGCGGTGCCGTAGCCGGGGTCGACCGAGCCCATCTTCGGGCCGACCTGGCCGAAGATGGCCTTCTCGGAGCAGATCGTCAGGTCGCAGATCGTGCACAGCACGTTGCCGCCGCCAATGGCGAAGCCCTGCACGCGGGCGATCACCGGCTTGGGCACGTCGCGGATGGCGGTGTGCAGCTCCTCCATCGGCAGGCCGATGGTGCCGCGTCCGTCGTAGTTGCCGTCGTGGGCCGACTGGTCGCCGCCGGTGCAGAAGGCGCGATCACCAGCGCCGGCCAGCACGATGCAGCCGACCTCGCGGTCGTAGCCGGCCTTGTTGAGCGCCTTGATGAGCTCGTCGCAGGTCGTGCCCCGGAACGCGTTCATCTTGTCCGGGCGGTTGATGGTGATCCAGGCCACACCGTTGCGGACTTCGTACAGGATGTCTTCGAAATTCATGAGGCTGCTCCTTGAGGGTCGGTGGGGTGGTTGGATCACCCGTGCATCGTCAGACCGCCCGACACGCTCACCACCTGGCCGGTGATGAAGGCGGCGTCGTCGCTGCCGAAGAAGGCGATCGCGCCGGCCAGGTCGTCCGGCTGGCCCAGGCGGCCCAGCGGGATGGCGCTGCGGAAGGCCTCCAGCAGCTTGGCCGGGTCGCGCGCACCCTCAGCCACGCCGGCCAGCAGCGCGGTGTCGGTCGGCCCCGGGCAGACCACGTTGACCGTGATGCCCTGGCGGGCGTGCTCGCGCGCCAGCGTCTTGGACAGCGCCACCAGCCCGCCCTTGCAGGCCGCGTAAACCGCCTCGCCCGAGGAGCCGCCCCGGGCCGCGTCGGAGGCGACGTTGACGATGCGGCCGTATTTGCGCTCGGCCATGCCGGGCAGGATGGCGTGGTGCATGTGCAGCGCGCCGACCAGGTTGATCGCGATCAGGCGCTCCCACTCGTCCGGCACCGTTTTGGTGAAGGGCTTGAAGATGTCCCAGCCGGCGTTGTTGACCAGCACGGCGATCGGGCCGAGCTGCGCCTCGGTGGTGGCCACCGCGGCGTCGACGCTGGCGCGGTCGGTGATGTCCGCACCAAAGGCCTGGGCGCGTCCGCCCTCGGCGCGGATGGCCGCGGCCACCGTTTCGGCCGCATCGAGGTTGCGGTCGAACACCGCGACCGCCGCGCCTTCGGCCGCAAAGCGCCGGCAGGTCGCCCCGCCGATGCCGCCGCCGCCACCCGTGACCACCACCGTCTTGCCGTCGAATCTGCGCATCGCCACTCCAGTCCTTGCAGGGTTACGATCGGCCGTCACCGGGGTGACTTCACCGCCGCACCGGCCAATCAAATACGTCAATGTATTGACATATCTTAGGACCACATCCGGCAGATCGCAAGGGCCTGTCGGCCTCGATAATCTCATGGAAAACCCTGAACATTCGCCGGCTGGGCTGAAGTACGAACTGGCCAACCGGGTCTTCTTCCGGCTCTATCAATGTGCCAATATGTTGCACAAAACGGGCAGCCGCGCGATCGAGGCCGAGGGGCTGACAACCCAGCAGTGGGCGGTGCTCGGTGCGCTGTCGCGCCCGGCGGTGAGCGGCGGCATGGGCGTGGGCGACCTGGCGCGCTACCTGATGGTCAGCCGCCAGAACCTGTCGGGCGTGCTCAGCCGCATGGAGCG
>DAOLLE010000049.1:0-11472 GCA_035331205.1 Burkholderiaceae bacterium | reverse complement strand
TGGACAAGAACGGCCGCTGCATCGACGGCCTGGGCGCGATGGGCTTCGGCTTCATCGAGGTCGGCACCGTCACGCCCAAAGGCCAGCCGGGCAACCCCAAGCCGCGCATGTTCCGACTGCCGCAGGCCAACGCGCTGATCAACCGGCTGGGCTTCAACAATGAGGGGCTGGACAGCTTCCTGTCCAACGTCCGGCGCGCCACGAGCTTTCGCCGCGCCGGCGGCATCCTCGGCCTGAACATCGGCAAGAACGCCGCCACGCCGATCGAGCGCGCCGCCGACGACTACCTGATCGGCCTGGCCGGCGTCTACCCGCACGCCGACTACGTGACGGTCAACATCTCCAGCCCGAACACCAAGAACCTGCGCGCGCTGCAAAGCGACGAGGCGCTGGACGCGCTGCTGGGCGCGCTGCAGGGCCGGCGCCTGCAACTGACGGCGGAGTACGGCCGCAGCGTGCCGATGTTCGTCAAGATCGCACCGGATCTGGACGACGCGCAGATCAAGGTGATCGCCGCGACGCTGCGCCACAACGGCATCGACGGCGTGATCGCCACCAACACCACCATCGAGCGCGCCAAGGTGGCCGGCCTGCCGCATGCGGACGAGACGGGTGGCCTGTCCGGCGCGCCGGTGGCCGAAGCCAGCAACCGCGTCATCCAGGCGCTGCGCGCCGAATTGGGCAGCGCCTACCCGATCATCGGCGTGGGCGGTGTGCTCAGCGGCGCGGATGCGCGCGCCAAGCGCGCCGCCGGGGCCGACCTGGTGCAGGTCTACACCGGCCTGATCTACCGCGGCTCGGCCCTGGTGCCCGAGTGCGCCGAGGCGCTGAGCCGCTGAACGCTGGCCGACGGCTGCCGCCGCGGGGCTGGCTCTGCCAGTTCAGGCGCGCCGCCCGGTAATCCGTCACGCAGGATCGGCCGCGCCCGCCTCAAGCGCCCGCCTGCGCACCCGATGGCAGGGAGATGGCTGAAACCCTCTCCACCCGCGCCACGCAGGCCGATCCCCTGACCCCGCCGGCCTTCGACGCAGCCCCGCTCGACGATCCGGCGCCCGCCCCGCCGAGCCCGGAGGAGGAGGCCGCCGCCCGCCGGGAGGCCAAGCTGGCGCAGATCCTCGAGCGCATGACGCGGCATGCGGACTTCCCCTCGCTGAAGGACGCGATCCGCGGCATCCAGAAGGTGTCGCGCTCCGACCTGGCCCACCAGCGCGCCCTGACCGACGAGGTGCTGCAGGACGTCGCGCTGACCAACAAGCTGCTGCGCCTGATCAACACCGCCTACTACAGCTCGGTGGGCGGTGGCCACATCACCACCGTCAGCCGCGCCGTGGCGCTGATGGGTTTCCAGTCCGTGGGCATGCTGGCGGCCTCGCTGGCGCTGTTCGAGCGCCTGCCCAAGCACGCCGACGGCGCGCGGGTGCGCGAGGAATTCGCCTGCGCGCTGATGGCCGCGCTGATCGCCAACGAGCTGCTGCCCTCGCGCAAGCTGCAGGAGAGCGCCTACATCACCGCGCTGTTCCAGAACCTGGGCGTGATGCTCGCCTGGCTGCACCTGTCCGACGAGGCGCGCGAGGTCGAGGGCCGCCTGCTCGCACTCTGCCCCCAGGCGGCCGACCAGGCCTTCGGCCCCAGCCCGGTGCAGCGCGTCGAGCCGGCCGAGGTCGAGCGCATCTCCGGCGAGGTGATGGGGGTGGGCTTTCAGGACCTGGGCATCGAGATCGCCCAGCAGTGGGGCTGGCCCGCGGAGATGATCCACGCGCTGCGCCCGCTGCCCGTTCCGGCAGAGGAGCAGCCCATCCCCGCGCACGACCAGCTGCGCGGCGTGTGCACCGCCGCCAACCGGCTGGCGCGCGAGATCTTCGGCTGCCACGTCGACCAGCGCGCCGAACGCCTCGAGCGCTTCCTGGCCGATTGGGGCTTCTCGCTGCAGCTCGACAGCGACAAGCTCGACGGCCTGCTCGAACGCACCCTGGCCGAGTGGGGCGAGCTGGCACCGGTCATGAACCTGCCGCGGCCCGAGCTGCTCAGCGCGACGCTGGGCCCGGCCGCCGCGTCCGCCAAAGTCACGGCCCACGGCGGGCGCGGCAAGACGGCGCCTGCCGCCCCACAGCGGCCCGTGGCGGGCAAGCCGGCCGCTCCCGCTGCGCCCGGCGCCGCGGCCAACCGCACGGCGCCGTCCGCGAGCAAGTCCGCGAGCAATTCCGTGAGCAAGTCGGCGAGCAAGTCCGCCGCGCCGGGCCAACCCCCGGTCGCCAACAACCGCCCGGCCGTCCACTCTCCGGGGGGCGCGGTCGCGCGGGCCGACGACCCGCAGCGCATCGCCCAGCTCACCGCCGGCATCGAAACGCTCAGCCTCGCGGCGCTGTCGGACGCCAGCATCGCGCAGCTGATGCAGACCTTCATGCAGGTGCTGGGCGAAGCCCTGCGCCTCAAGCGCGTGCTGATCTGCCTGCGCGCGCGCAACCCCGACCGGCTCGAGGGCCGCATGGGCGCCAACGCCGAGTCGCAGCGCATCGCGGTGGCCTTTCGCATTCCCCTGCAGCCCGTTGCGGATCTGTTCGGCCTGCTGTGCCAGAAGGGCAGCGACTCGCTGATCTCCGACTCCAGCGACCCGCTGATCGCCGAGCGCCTGCCGGACTGGTTTCGTGAGCAGGTGCGTGCCACCGGCTTCCTGGTGCTGCCGGTGCTGCGCGCCGGCCAGGTGGTCGGCATGGTCTACGCCGACAGCCCGGTGGCCGGCCAGATCCTGCAGGTCAGCGAGCGCGAGCTGGCGCTGATCAAGAGCCTACGCAACCAGGTGCTGCTGGCGCTGCAGCTGCGCGAAGGGGCCGCCGGCTCGAAGGCCTGAGGCCCGCAGCGCGCCGAGGCGGCGGGAACATCGCGGCGCAGGCGGGGTCGTAGACTGTCACCTCACCCCTTTCGACGCTGCGCGAGCGCGCGGCGCCCACCGATGGCTTCCTTCCTCCCCCGACTGGCCACCCGCATCGTCTTCACCCTGGCGGCGGGCCTGTTCCTCATCAGCCTGGTCTTTGCCGGCGCCGTGCTGAGCCTGATCTGGTTCGTCTGGAGCCTGCTCAACGGCCGCCGCCCGACCTGGCGTGGCATCGACCTGCGCGCCGCCCAGAGCTGGCGCCGCCCGGATCGCCGGACGCCCCCCTGGGGTGGCTTCGCTGCGGCGCCGGTGCGGGCCGACGTCGTCGAAGGCCAGGCGCGCGAAATCCGCTCCGGCGAGGCCCTGCCGCGCCGCGACTGAAGCGCTGCCCCTTCCGGCCCGCGGTGCTGCCTCATTCGGAGGCAGGCCAACCCGGCGTGAGGGTTGGCGCGCCTTGGCGATGAAAGGGCCGGGATTCTCCACAGCCTTGTCCCGAGGAAATGTGGACGGCCGATGACCACCGTGGTTTTCCACCGCTCGCCGGGGGCGATCAGGGGCATTCGATGCATCGACGCAACGGTCGCGGGCGCATTTTTCGCTTGGTGGATACCCTGATCAGCCCGGCGGGCGCCATCTGCCTCATTGCGGGGCAGTCCAACTCGGAGCCAATGATGGCGCGCCTTCGCGAGCGCCGTCCCAACGGTTTCCACAGTGTTGTTCACTGAAGTTGTGGAGGCCGGCCCGTGGAGGACGGTGCGCCCCCTTCGTCCACACAGACGGAAGTTATCCACAGCGCTTGACAGGCGCGGGGGGCCGTCGCCGGCAGCGCCACCGGCACTTGACCGAGTCGAGCGGCGGTCGCTGTGGCCGCTGAACAACTGCGCTGTGTGGTGTTGCGTCGCTACGCGCGCTTTATGCCGTCGGTTCTCCTGTCGAGGCGGCGCTGATCTGAGAGCATCCCTGGGCATTCCGGGTGCTTCGGGCGGGCCCTCCCCGGAGTCGACCGGGAGCTTTCTTGAACCGCAGCAACTTCTCGTTCCTCGCAGAGCACGCGCCGCTGCTGGCGGACCTCGGCGCCACCGCCGAGCGGCTCTTCCCCTTCGACCCCGCCAGCTGCGTGCTGAAGCTGCGCCTGCTGGCCGAGTCGATCACGCAGGACGTGGCAGCGCGGATCGGCGTGCGCCTGCAGCAGCCCACCCAGGCCGAGCTGCTGCGCGCCGTCGACCAGCGGCTGGGGCTGGATGCCCAGGTTCGGCAGATGTTCCACCTGCTGCGCCGGCAGGGCAACGAGGCCGCGCATCAAGCCGATCACCGCATCGGCTTCCGAGAGGGGCTGGAGGCCCTGAAGGTGGCCCGGGAAGTGGCGCTGTGGTTCCACCGGGCCTTCGGTGCCGACCCCGACTTCCGCCCCGGCCCCTTCGTCCTGCCGGACGACCCGAGCCAGCAGTTGGCCGCCCTGCAGCAGCAGATCGCGCTGCTGCAGGCAGACCTTCAGCAGGCCCAGGACGCCCAGGCCGCGCAGGCCGAGATGGCCCGGTTGCTGGAGGCCCAGGCCGCCCAGGTGCAGGCCATGGCCGAGCGCGCCCAGGAAGAGCGCGGCATCTTCGAGACCCTCGCCGAAGAGGCCAGCACCCGTTACGCCGAGCTCTCGGCCGAGTTCGACACCCGCCTGAAACAGGTCAGCGCCAGCGCGGACACCGCCGGCAGCGCCAGCAGTGCCCAGGCGCTGAAGGCCTTCGCCGAGCGGGCGTCACAGGCCGCGCAGAAGGTGGTGATGGACGAGGCGACCACCCGCCAGATCATCGACCAGATGCTGGTCGAGGCGGGCTGGGAAGCCGACAGCGTCGGCCTGACCCATGCCGGCGGCACCCGACCGGAGTACGGGAAGAACCGCGCCATCGCCGAATGGCCTTCACCAGGCAAGCAGTGCGCCGATTACCTGCTCTTTGCCGGGCTGACCCCCGTGGCGGCCGTCGAGGCCAAGCGGCTGAACGTCAACGTGGCGGGCAAGATCGGGCAGGCGGAGCGCTACGCCGCCGGCCTGCCGATGACGGAGGATCTGCAAGCGCCCTGGGCGCTGGAGGGGCGCAGCGATCCCTGGCCGGACGGCAAGGGCGGCCGTTTCCAGGTCCCCTTCGCGTACTCCTGCAACGGCCGGCCGCTGGTCAAGCAGAGCGCGGAGGCCAGCGGCACCTGGCACCGGGACCTGCGCCACCCGTCCAACCTCGCCCGGGCCCTGCAGAGCTTCCACACCCCCGAGGGACTGCTGGACCAGCTCAAGCGCAGCCGTGCGGAGGCCGAGGCCAAATTGAAGCAGGAGGGCTTCGGCTACCTGCGCCTGCGTGATTACCAAGTGGGTGCCATCCAGGCCGTCGAACAGGCGCTGGCGAACGGCCAGAAGAACTGCCTGCTGGCCATGGCCACCGGCACGGGCAAGACCCGCACCATCATCGGGCTGATGTACCGCTTCCTGAAAGCGGAGCGCTTCCGGCGCATCCTGTTCCTTGTGGACCGGACCGCCCTGGGCGATCAGGCGCAGGACGCCTTCAACGAGGCCCCGCTGGAACAGAACCAGCCGCTGTCCAAGATCTACAACGTGGCCGAGCTGGGCGACATGGCCAGCGAGGCCGAGGACCGCGTCCAGGTGGCCACCGTTCAGGCGATGGTCAAGCGCATCTTCGGCAGCGACCAACCGCCGGCGCTGGACACCTTCGACTGCGTCATCGTCGACGAGGCCCACCGCGGCTACACGCTGGACCAGGAGATGACCGAGGGCGAGCTGGCGCTGCGCGATCAGGCCCAGTACCTCTCGACCTATCGCCGTGTGCTGGACTACTTCGACGCCGTGAAGATCGGTCTGACCGCCACCCCGGCAAAGCACACCACCGACATCTTCGGCAAACCCGTCTTCACCTACGCCTACCGGGAGGCCGTGGCCGACGACTGGCTGATCGACCACGAGCCACCCATCCGCTACGAAACCCTGCTGAGCCGGCACGGCATCCACTTCGCCAAGGGCGAGAAGGTGGAGGCGCTGAACCTCGGCACCGGCGAGATCGAGACCGCCGAGCTCGACGACGAGCTGAACTTCGAGCTGGAGAGCTTCAACCGCCGCGTCATCAACGAGGACTTCAACCGCGTCATCTGCGAGCAGCTGGCCCAGGAGCTGGACCCCACCAGCGAAGAGAAGGCCCTGATCTTCTGCGCCACCGACGCCCACGCCGACAGGGTGAAGCGTCTGCTCGGTGAAGCCTTTCTCAAGCTCTACGGCGAGGGCTACAACCAGGCCGCCGTCGAAAAGATCACCGGCGCGTCCGACAAGGTGGACCAGCTCATCCGCCGCTACAAGAACGAGCGTTTCCCCACCATCGCCATCACGGTCGACCTGCTGACCACCGGCATTGACGTGCCGCCCATCTGCCACCTCGTGTTCATGCGCCGGGTGAAGTCGCGCATCCTCTACGAGCAGATGATCGGCCGCGCCACCCGGCGCTGTGACGAGATCGGCAAGACCGTCTTCAAGATCTACGACCCCGTGGACCTCTACGCCTCCCTGCAGGCGGTCAACACCATGCAACCGCTGGTGAAGGACCCGAAGGTCAGCCTCGAACGGCTGCTGGACGAGCTGAACACGCCGGCCGCCTACGATGCCCCCGGCAGTGGCGCCGGCCGCAGCCACGCCCATGACGTGCTCGACCAGCTCAATCAGAAGCTGATGCGCTTGCTGCGCAGCGCCCAGCACCGGGCCGAGAAGCGACCGGAGGTGAAGGATCACCTCGACCGCCTGGAGCAGCAGTGGGGCGTGCCCCCCGCCCAGCTGCACCGCCACCTGCACCGGCTGGGGCAGGAACAGGGGCCCCAGGCGGCGGCGGACTTCCTGCGCCACAGCACCCGGCTGCTGACCCAGCTGGCCGAGCTGCGCAGCCTGCTGGGCACCAGCTACAAGCCGGTGCTGTCCGGCCATGCCGACGAGCTGATCGCCCGCGAGCAGAGCTGGGGCGAGTACCGCAAGCCCGAGGACTACCTGGACAGCTTCGGCCGCTTTGTGCGCGAGCAGGTCAACCAGTCCGCCGCACTGGCGGTGGTGGTGCGCCGCCCGAAGGACCTCACCCGTGCCCAGCTCAAGGAAGTGCGGCTGCTGCTGGACGGCGCCGGCTACTCCGAGGCCAATCTGAAAGCGGCGTGGCGCAGCAAGAGCAACCAGGACATTGCCGCAGGCGTCATGGCCTACATCCGGCAGGCGGCGCTGGGCGAGGCCCTGCTGCCCTTCGAGCAGCGCGTCGCCCGGGCCATGCAGAAGGTCCACGCGCTGCACGGCTGGACACCCGTGCAGCGCAAGTGGCTGGACCGCCTGGCCAAGCAGCTCACCCACGAGCTGGTGCTGGATGCCGCCTTCGTCAACGACGCCTTCGCCAAGGACGGCGGAGCGCAGCAGCTCGACAAGATCCTCGGCGGGCAGCTCGAACCGGTCATGCTGAAGCTGGCAGACTCCCTCTGGCCCGCCGCGGCATGATGCGCACCCGCCGGCCGCTGCCCCGACGGGGCCGGCCGTGCTCTGCCGGCGACCGCGACAACAACGACCTGAACCAGGCGCACCTCGCGCCCCGCCTGCCCGAATGACCACCTCCGACATCGTCCAGAAGCTCTGGAACCTCTGCGACGTCCTGCGCGACGACGGCATCAATTACAGCGACTACGTCACCGAGTTGGTGCTGCTGCTGTTCATCAAGATGGAGCACGAGAACACCCGCAGCGGCATCCTCAAGGGCCACAAGCTGCCGGAGTACGCCCGCTGGCCCGAGCTCCCCCGCCGCAGCGGCCTGACCCTGCTGACGCACTACAAGACGATGCTGCTGCAGCTGTCGCAGAGCGAAGACCGCCTGATCGCCGCCATCTACACCGACGCCCAGACCAGCCTCAAGGAGCCCCGCCACCTGGAGCAGCTGATCAGGAGCCTGGACGCCATCGACTGGTTCAGCGCCGAGCAGGACGGCCTGGGCGACCTCTACGAAGGCCTGCTGGAGAAGAACGCCAACGAGACCAAGAGCGGCGCCGGCCAGTACTTCACCCCCCGGCCGCTGATCGACGCCATCGTTGCCCTGATCCAGCCCTGCGCGGGCGAAACCATCCAGGACCCGGCCGCCGGCACCGCCGGCTTCCTCATCGCCGCCGACCGCTACATCAAGGCCCACACGGACGACCTCTACGACCTCGACGAGCGCGCCCGCCAGTTCCAGATCCACCGCGCCTTCCTCGGCATGGAGCTGGTCGGCAGCACCCGCCGGCTGGCGCTGATGAACTGCCTGCTGCACGGCATGGAGGGCGACGACGAGGGCGTGATCCACCTCGGCAACACCCTGGGCAGCGCCGGCAGCGCCTTGCCCCGCAGCGACATCATCCTCAGCAACCCGCCCTTCGGCACCGCCAAGGGCGGCGGCGGCCCCACCCGCGACGACCTCACCTTTGCCACCAGCAACAAGCAGTTGGCCTTCCTGCAGCACATCGTGCGGCACCTGAAGGACGAGGGCCGCGCCGCGGTGGTGCTGCCCGACAACGTGCTCTTCGAGGCCGGCGTGGGTGCCGACATCCGCCGCGACCTGATGGACAAGTGCCGCCTGCACACCCTCCTGCGCCTGCCCACGGGCATCTTCTACGCCCAGGGCGTGAAGACCAACGTGCTCTTCTTCCGGAAGATCGGCCAGGGCGCCACCGGCAGCACCGACGAGGTGTGGGTCTACGACATGCGGACCAACGCGCCCAAGTTCGGCAAGCGCACACCGCTGACACGTGCCCACTTCGCCGAGTTCGAGGCCGCCTTCGGTGAAGACTGCAACGGCATCAGCCGGCGCAGCGACCAGGGCGAGACCGGCCGCTGGCGCCGCTTCAGCCGCGAGGACATCCGCGCCCGCGGCGACAGCCTGGACATCGCCTGGCTCAAGGACGACAACGCCGAAGACGCCGCCGACCTGCCCGAACCGGCCGTGCTGGCGCGGGAGGCGGTGGAGGAGCTGAACGGGGCGATCGAGGAGCTGGAGGCGATCCTGGCGGAGCTGGGTGAGGGCCTGGACGACATGGCGCAGGCCGAGGGCCCCACGCCATGAACCCGCTGAACCCGCTGCCCACCGGCGGCGCGCTGGCCCCCGAGGCCCTGCACGCTGAGCTGCGCGCGCTCATCGCCGCCAGCCGCCAGCGGCTGAGCGCGGCAGTGAACGCCGAGCTGACTTTGCTGTACTGGAACGTCGGCCAGCGCATCCACGCTCAGGTGTTGCAGGAGGCACGTGCCGACTATGGTGGGCACCTGATCGAACAGCTGGGCACGAGCTTGCTCGCCGAGTTCGGCCGTGGCTTCGAGGCCAAGAACCTGCGCCGCATGGTGCAGTTTGCCCAGGCCTTTCCGCATCCTGAAATTGTCGCGACACTGTCGCGACAATTGAGCTGGTCGCACTTCGTCAGTCTCTTGCCGGTCAAGCGAGAGGTTGCCCGCAGTTACTACGCCCAGCAGGCGCTGCAGGAGCGCTGGAGCGTGCGCGAGCTGCGCCTGCAGATCGACCGCAAGGCCTGGGAGCGCAGCGCCATCGCCAGCACCCAGGCCCTGACGTCGGGCGCGGCGGTGCCGGCCGTGCTCGCTGTGCCCGCCGACCCGGTCCAGGCGAGCGCCGTACAGGCAGCCACCGTGTTCAAGGACCCCTACTTCCTCGACTTTCTCGGCCTGCGCCAGGGCCACGACGAGGCCGATCTGGAAGCCGCCATCCTGCGCCAGCTGGAGGCCTTCATCCTGGAGTTGGGCCGCGGCTTTGCCTTCGTCGAGCGGCAGAAGCGCATGGTCATCGACGGCGAGGACTTCTACCTCGACCTGCTGTTCTTCCACCGCCGCCTGCGCCGGCTGGTGGCCATCGAGCTCAAGCTCGGCCGCTTCAAGGCCGCGCACAAGGGCCAGATGGAGCTGTACCTGAAGTGGCTCGACCGGCACGAGCGCCAGAGCGGCGAAGAGGCCCCCATCGGCCTGATCCTCTGCGCCGAAAGCCGCCGCGAGCAGGTGGAACTGCTCCAGACCGAAAAGGACGGCATCACCGTGGCCGAGTATTGGACCGAACTGCCCCCCAAGGCCGAACTGGAGCGCCAATTGCACCTGGCCTTGCAGGAAGCCCGGGAACGGCTGGCCCGGCGTGGGGTGTTGCTGAGGAATGCCGATGAGTGATCTTCCAGCGGGCTGGCTGCCGGCGCAATTGAGCGAATTACTCTTCGGTATCGAGGCGGGTCTCAACGTCAAATGCGAAGAGCGGCCGCCGGCGGATGGAGAGAAAGGTCTGGTCAAGATCAGCGCAGTCACTTGGGGCAAGTTCGATGAATTGCAGAGCAAGACGCTGCCCGTCGATGCGGAACCGGACGAGCGAAATCGAATTTCGGCGGGCGACCTCCTGATCTCCCGGGCGAATACGATCGAGTTGGTGGGCGCCTCGGTGATTGTCGGGCCAATATCGCGCGAGCTTTATCTCAGCGACAAGGTGCTGCGCCTGTGCGTGCACGAGCCGTCGAAGCGCTGGATCAATTACGCACTGAAAACCCCTGCGATCAGGAAGTCGATCGAGGAGGCGTCGTCTGGCAATCAGCTGTCGATGCGCAACATTTCTCAGGAGAAGCTGAAGTGCCTGAGTTTTCCACTTGCGCCGGAGGCCGAGCAAACCCGCATTGCCGACAAACTCGACACCGTGCTGGCCCGCGTGGACGCGGTGAACGCCCGCCTGGAGCGCGTCGCGCCCCTGCTCAAACGCTTCCGGCAGGCGGTGCTGGCGGCGGCGACGTCGGGGAGGTTGACGGGAGAGTGGAGGCAAAGTCGTCAAGTTCATCCCACATGGACACGTTCAACGTTGGGCGCTGTTGCTATTGACTTACGCTATGGCACCTCGCAAAAGTGCAGTGTCATTCCAAGCGGTGTTGCTGTGTTGCGTATTCCAAATGTCGGAAACCATGGGTTTCCCGACTTGTCGGATCTAAAATACGCCGACTTCGAGGAAGTTGAGAAAGATAAGCTATCCCTGCAAATGGGGGATATTTTGATCATTCGATCAAATGGTAGCGTTGATTTGGTTGGAAAGTGCTGTGTAGTCGACAAGCCTGCGGAGGGTCTTTTGTTTGCGGGCTATTTGATACGATTGCGTCTTGATTTGTCAATGATAAATCCGTATTTTGCATTTATTTCGATAAGCTCCCCAGCAACTAGGCGTAGTATCGATAAAACCGCTCGCTCGACAAGTGGGGTGAATAATATAAATTCTGATGAGGTGCGGGCGCTGAAAATTGACCTGCCGGACTTGGCAGAACAAGCCGAAATCGTCCGCCGCGTCGAACTGCTGTTTGGCTATGCCGACCGGCTGGAGGCGCGGTTGAAGGCGGCGCAGACGGCGGCGGGGCGGTTGACGCCGGCGCTGCTGGCCAAGGCCTTTCGCGGGGAACTGGTGCCGCAGGACCCGAACGACGAGCCGGCCAGCGAGTTGCTGCGGCGGCTGGCGGAAAGCCGGGCGGCAGCACCGGAGCGCAAGACGCGGGGGCGGCGGGCGACGGCCTGAGCGGGCGGGGCAGGGGCGCCGGGCGGCCTGGGG
>DAOLLE010000048.1:0-11504 GCA_035331205.1 Burkholderiaceae bacterium | reverse complement strand
CCTGCGTGCGCGCCTGCGCCGCGCCGATGCGGTCGCGCTCCTGCAGCCGCAGCCCGCGCGAGCGCAGCGCGACGCGAAACGCCAGCCAGAAGCTCACCGCCAGGTTCAGCGCCCCGATGAAGGGCACCGCCGCCACGCAGCCCCAGAACAGCGGCTCGCGCAGCACGGCCGGGCCCAGGCTGCCCAGCGCCGCGGCGATCTGCCCGGCCGAGAGCGTCACGTGCCGCACCTCGACGGGCAGGCCGAAGAAGGCGGCCAGGGTCGGCACCAGCCCGAGCAGCAGCCCCAGCGACACGTTGGCGGCCAGGCCCGAGATGTTGGCGCGCCACCAGACCGACCAGCGCTGCGCCCGCGGCGCGCCCAGCAGGCGCACGATGCCGGGGTTCCAGGCGATCGCGCTGTCCAGCCGGTGGAAGACGAACCAGTTCTCGACCCAGCCGGCCACCAGGCTGGAGGCGAACAGCAGCACGCCGGTGAAGGCGGCGTAGGCGGCGGTGGGGCCCAGCAGCGTCAGCTTCTCCAGCGTCCGCTGGGCTTCGGCCACGCTCAGCAGCGGAGCGCCCAGCAGCCCCCAGGCCGCCAGCTGCACCGCCAGCACCACCGGTAGCACCACCGCCAGGTTGCCGACGATGCCGGCGAACTGCGAGCGGATCAGGTGCGCCACCTCGTCGACGAAGCCCTCGATCGCCGCGTCGTCCGGCGCCTGGCTCGGCGTGTCACCCGGCGTGCCGGCGGGCAGCCGCGCGGCCATCGCCGGGGCGGTCATTGCCGGCTGCTTGGTCGCCACCGTCCAGTGCAGCAGCTGGATCAGCACGAAGCTGGCGGCGTAGTTCACGCCGGCCCAGAAGCCGCCCCAGAAGGCGGAGAAGGCGATCGCGCCGATGGCGAACTTCGCAAAGGTGGTGCCCGCGATCACCAGCCCGCCGCCGCAGGCGCGCTGGAGCATGTCGAACCACTCGGCGCGGTTGCGGGTGATGTAGTGCTCGCCCGTCTCGGCGCTGCGCTCGGCCACCTTGCGCGCCAGCATCGAGTAGTGGTGCGCGAACAGCGGGCGCAGGCCGCGGCGGGTCTGCACGCCCTCGGCCAGTCGCAGCAGCAGCCCATGCCGCGCCCGCAGCGGGTCGGGCGACTGCAGCTGATCGAGCAGCGCCTCGATGCGCTCGGTGCGCTCGCGCAGCTGCTCGACCTGGAACACCAGGTCCACCGAAATGCCGTAGGTCTCCAGGTGCGCGTGCACCGTCCCGGCCGCGGCGCGGCAGGCCTGCAGCAGCTGGCGCAGCTCGGCGATGCGGGCCGCCAGTTGCAGGGCCGCTGCCGCCGCGTCGGCCGAATCCTTCTCTTCGCGCGCCCGGGCTGCGTCGGCGGCTTCCGCAGTTTCCGCCGCCTCCGCCAGGTGCATCGCGGCCTGCGCCAGGCGGTGGAAGGGCCGCTCGACCAGCGCCGCCGGGTCCATGCGCTGGCGCAGCGTGGCCGACAGGCCTACCGCGCGCACCTGGCTGGCGAGCATCTGGATCGCGTCGGTCAGGGACTGGCGCCAGGCCGCTGCCAGCGCGTCGTCATGCAGCAACGCGGCCAGCCGCGCCAGCGTCGCGGCATCGATGGCCGCCAGCCAGGCGGCGTCGTCGCGGCCCTTGAAGACGAGCTGGAAGAGCTGGCCCAGGTCGTCGGTGTCCGGCGTGCCCGGCAGCAGCGCCAGGCGCAGCCGCTCGGCCAGCTCGCTGGTGAAGGCCGCGCGCGGTGCGAAGCCGAAGTCGGCCAGCAGCGCCGTGCGGTCCGACTCGCGCAGCACCGACAGCAGCACGCCGCGCACCGCCGCCGCGTGCTCGGGGTGGCGCTCCAGCACATTGAGCAGGTGGCGCAGCCGGCGCACCGGCCAGGGCGTGCCGGCGCTGGCTTCGCTGCCGTCTCCCTCGGCCAGCGGCGGCGTGCTGCGCAGCCACTCGGCCCCGCGGATCAGCCACAGCCGGCGCAGCGGCGCGCTGGCCTGCGGGTCCGCCGCGTTGAGCAGCGCCGTCAGCTCCCAGGCGCCGCGGCGCTTCCAGCGCAGGCGCAGCCGCTGCAGCAGCGCATCCACGGGTGCCCGCAGCCGCTGCAGCCACCCCCGCCAGCCCGGCGGCGGCGGTGGGGTGTCGATCGGCGCCCTCAATGCAGCGCGTGCGCCAGCCCGAGTTCGAAGGCGGCGATCGGGGCCTCGAACCAGTGCGCGTCCTCGGAGATGCAAAAGAAGGTGCCTTCCATGCGGCCGTGCGGCGTGGCCAGGCGGGTCCAGCTCGAATACTCGAAGGCCTCGCCGGGCTTGAGCAGCGGCTGCTTGCCGACCACGCCCAGGCCGCGCACCTCCTCGCGGTGGCCGGCGGCGTCGGTGATCAGCCAACGTCGTGCGATCAGCTGGGCGGGCGTGTCGCCCTCGTTGACCACCGTCACCGTGTACGCGAAGGCGTACAGGCCCTGGTGGGCATCGGACTGCTCGGGCAGGTACTTCGGCTGCACGTGCACGCGAAAACGATGCGAACTCATGCAAAACATCATAGTTCGCGTGCGCTGTCAGCCGATGTGACAGCTGTGATGACCCGCCACCACCCCGGGATTGGCCGGCCCCCCCGCCCGCCACCAGGGCTGCCTACAATTCCGCCCCGCCGTATCGACCGCCCCGCGCCGCCATGTCCCAGCCCACCTACCGCATCGCCCCCAGCATCCTCTCGGCCGACTTTGCCCGCCTGGGCGAGGAGGTGCGCAACGTGCTGGCCGCCGGCGCCGACTGGATCCACTTCGACGTGATGGACAACCATTACGTGCCCAACCTGACCTTCGGCCCGATGGTCTGCCAGGCGCTGAAGAAGCACGCCGTCAAGCCCGACGGCACGCCCGCGCCGATCGACGTGCACCTGATGGTCCAGCCGGTCGACGCCCTGGCGCTCGAATTCGCCAAGGCGGGCGCGGACATCATCACCTTCCACCCGGACGCCAGCACGCACGTCGACCGCACGCTGCAACTCATCCGCGGCGCCGGCTGCCAGGCCGGCCTGGTGTTCAACCCGGCGATGCCGCTGGACGTGCTGGAGTGGACCATCGACCAGCTCGATGTGATCCTGCTGATGAGCGTGAACCCCGGCTTCGGCGGCCAGAGCTTCATCGAGCACACGCTGCGCAAGGCCGAGCAGGTGCGCAAGCTGATCGACGCCTCGGGCCGCGACATCCGCCTGGAGATCGACGGCGGCGTCAAAGCCGACAACATCCGCCGCATCGCCGACGCCGGCGCCGACACCTTCGTGGCCGGTAGCGCGATATTCGGCAAGCCGGATTACAAGGCGGTGATTGATGCGATGCGGGGGGAGTTGGCGCGGTGAGCGAAGGCCGGGGCGGCTAAGCCCGCCCGTTCACTGGGGGATGTCAAAAGACAAGACCTCACCCTTGTGCCCTGCTTGTGCCCACTTCTACCCATGGCTCCTTGCGAACGAGTCCGAAAGGCGCAAACCTATGCCAAACTACACAACCGTGATAGGGGCTTGTCGTCTTTTGCTTAGGTGTGAAACACTGGCTGAAGCGGGAATCGCAATGCCTGTCCGTTGTAGACAAGCATTCTTCACGCACGGATTGGTTCACACAGCCAAAAGGAGTGGCCCCTGTGGTTTTCCGGCGCTCTTCTCAGCGAAGATTGCGTGACGCTGGAGTACTACTCGCGCACGCGCTTTCTGCTTCAACCTGGACCAACGAGCCATGGGACATCACGTGAAGAGGCTCGACGCCATCATCGTAGCCGTCGGCCAGTTCAACCCTGCGATCCTTTCGCCATCTTGGCTGCAGCGCAAGGACCTCATCTCTGAGAGTGACGCGGACTCTGCGATGGAGTCCCTGCAGGCTCTTGTCACCGAGGGGCTCATGTCCTTTGACACTAGCTGGTTCAGCTTGCGTCTCGTTCAGCAGCAATTGGTCCTGTCGACCACGGCTGGAGCCACGCCCCGAATCAGAGACCTTGCTGCCTCCATCTTCCGGCTTCTTCCGGAAACACCCGTAACAGCCATAGGCATCAACTTTGCTGCCGACGTACAGTTTGATAGTGTGGCTGAGTACCACCAGTTTGGCGACGTGCTCGTCCCGAAGGAAGTTTGGTCAAAGCTCTACCCAGGACTCAGCGTCGGTGTTGCGTCGCTTCAACTTGCAATCGACTCGACGCCTAGGACCCACGTTGGGGCTACTGGGTCGATACAGGAGCAGCGGCGATTCACGATTCAGCCGTCGAACGTTATCCATACGAATGCTGTTCACATCGCCTACAACCACCATTATCCTCTTGGGGACGACGGAGGGGGGCGTGCGGCCATGGACCTGATCATGGCCAAGTGGGAAGCTGACTTCGACGAAGTCGAGAATAAGTTCGAGCTGCTCTTGAAGCTGCTTGTTGAATGAAGGGAGTGCGATGTGAACCACCTCCAGGCTGTCGAGCCGCGAACTCGCGCCCACAGGAGCAATCCAAGGGATCCGGCGGCGTCCTCATACATTTTTGTAGGAAGGTCTTCAAATCTAGACACGGTTGCTCGATCTGATGCTGAGGGTCTTTTTGAGGCAAACCTTACGCCACCCGACGAGCTTTGGATCCGCCCGAAGGCCTTACCGGATGTTGTCAGGTCCTCCCACCAATATGACCTTGATATCGGGCGAGAGGTGGCCCCATCCTTGGTCACACATTTGCTTCCGAGTACCTTCAGTCAGACACACAAGTCGGCAGTTTCCGCATTGGTGAAACCGTCCAAGCTTCTTGAGATCCGGGCATCCACGCCAGTTGGTATCTGGAAGGGAGTGATTAAGTCGATTGACTCGGGGCAGAGAATGTTCGCTTCCGAGCTCGCGCCACTGCGCGGTTCAGATATGCAGGTATCTGGTGAGATTTCATTCGACCAGATAAACGAGGATGACTATTCTCTGGTCCAGCCGGGTGCTGTCTTCTACCTTGAGCAATATGCCCGGACGGTTAGACGCCAGGTTTCAACCGAAACGATCGTTCGGTTTCGCAGAGGTAACGCTTGGACAGAGGATCAGATTCGCAAAGTGTCGGAGTTATCTGCAGGATTTGTGAATCTGATGGATGCCGGCCGTTCCATGATGAAAATCGCTGACTGATGGTTGGCCTCCAGCCAGACGCTGACGAGATTGAAGTCAGCCTATTCGGACCTGGGTACGGCGAAGCCATCGCAATACATGTCGGGGATGGACAGTGGATGGTGGTCGATTCGTGCTGGCTGGATCGCGCCCAGGGTATTGCCGTTACTGCGAAGTATCTGAACGACTTGGGCGTAGCCGATCATCAGGTTCGCCATGTAATCGCCTCGCATTGGCATGATGATCACGTAGGCGGAATCGCTAGTCTGGTCAAGCGCTACAAGCAGGCCGAGTTCCATTTTCCATCATTTCTTTCCGAACGCGAGGGCTTGGAGTTCTTGGCAGCCTATTCGGGGAGAGCGAACGGCGACGCCGACGGAACAACGGAACTATACGGCGCCATGCTTGAGGTTCGCGATTCCGGTAGGCGCTTCAGCCCGCTGCATTTCAGGACCATCATTGCAGAAGAATGTCTCTCCTTTGGCAGAATGTGCGCGATTGCGCTGTCACCCAGCGGCAATGCTTGGGCAAGTGCTATGGCATCGGTGCAATGCCGAGTAAATCCCGGATCCGTGCCAAAGAGGGCACCACAGCCGGAGATCAACTTGTCCTCCATCGTGATGCATGTCGACTATGGTTTTGAGACAGTGTTGCTCGGATCCGATCTTGAAATTCAAGAGGGCCTAGGATGGAAGGAGATAGTTGGGCACCCGTGGACCAAAAAACGCAATAAAGCATCTCTGTATAAGGTCCCTCACCATGGCTCACCGACTGCCTGTGCGCCTGAGATATGGAGTACTCTCGTGGCACCCGAGGCCGAGAGCGCCCTCACTCCTTTCGTCAACGGTCGGGTGCGGTTGCCTAGCTCTGAAGACGTGAAGCGAATAAAGGGCTACACGCCACGACTACGTACAACGGCTCCCATGGCGCGGCAGGAACCCAAGGAGACAATTGCCGAGCGGCGACTTGCTTCCTTCCTGAAGAACGCCACGGGGCGGGGCAAACGCATGGGGCATCTGCGTTACCGAAAGAAGGTTGGCCAGACGCTTTGGACATGCGAAATGGACGGGGCCGCCAGTGTTCTATAGTGAGACTGCCTGCGCATGCCAAAGCGGCACGGCCCGCAGTCCGAAGGTGAGATATTCGGCGGCTGTACACCAAAGGTTAACTTCACGACTGCTCGGTGTGCGTTGGGCCAACTGTAGCGATGATGTCTTCCGGGTGGTCAAGTGCCAGTTCGGATATCGCAAGATCAGGTATCGCGGGCTGGCCAACCTGTGGCTGGTGCGCGGTAAACCACTGGGGCGGCAGTCATGAGTGCGCCCGAAATGGCTCGGCAAGGCCAATTTCAGGCCCTCCGCGCCCGGAGATCTGCCCCAGGCGGAGCCTGAGCCGACTCAAATCACCCAGACAGCTCGAATTCAGGGCTGCCGGTACATCTCAAAGGGACCTGTGCAGAGCATCCCTGGAGCGACTGAACTCCATCGTTCGTTTTCAACCAGCTGCTGCAATTGCATAGGATCCACCAAATTTTCTGTTTCGGCTTATCTCCATATGCGCCTCGTTGTCCATGCAGACGGACAAACGCCGGCCGTGCAGGAATGCACGGGCCGGCGTTTTGCGATTGGGGGATAGGGCGGGGCGAGGTCAGCGCGGCGGGTGCTCCCAGCCGAGCAGGGCGTCGAGGGACCAGCGGCCGGGGCCGCGGGCGATGAGCAGCAGTAACGCGGCGGCCCAGAGGCCGTGGGTGGGGTCGGCGCCGGGGCAGACGAAGAGCTGGATCACCGCCGTCATGCCCAGCAGGCCCAGGGCGGCGAAGCGGGTGCCAAGGGCGGTGCCGATACACCTTCGTCGCCGGCAGCGGGACAGGGGCGTCGGCTGCGCGTCAGTCCCGCAGCAGCCGCTGGTACTCGAAGCGGCGGAGCACCCGGGCGGTGAT
Source organism: Burkholderiaceae bacterium (assembly GCA_035331205.1). Taxonomy (GTDB): domain Bacteria; phylum Pseudomonadota; class Gammaproteobacteria; order Burkholderiales; family Burkholderiaceae_C; genus Sphaerotilus. Next base: position 4,468 of record DAOLLE010000048.1, on the reverse strand, counting down.
CCTCGCGGCCTGCGGGGCCGCCTCACGGGCGATCAGCGCCAGCCCACCGGTCTGCCCGGCGGGTGGCAACGAGGGAATCGAGATCGACGACATGGCAGGATCCGTCCAATTCGGGACTCAATGCAGTCCCATTTGGGTCTCCTGGCAAGATTTTGCCGAGGCGCCTATCGCGCAGGCCCGTGTCACCCGCAGGTCAACGGCCCGGGCCGGGTCTGCCTACACTGGCCCTTCCCGGTCCACGTCCATTTCAACCCACGAACGGAGACACCCCCATGATCCAGCTCTGCGGCTTTGCCGTCTCGAACTACTACAACAAGGTCAAGCTGGCCCTGCTCGAAAAGGGCATCCCCTTCGAGGAGGTCTTCGTGATGACCGGCTCGAAGGACGATGCGGTGCTGTGCGACTCGCCGCTGGCCAAGGTGCCCTTCCTGCGCACGCCGCAGGGCCCGCTGTGCGAGAGCGAGGTGATCATGGGCTACCTGGAAGCGGCCTTCCCGGGCACCCCGCCGCTGCTGCCGGCCGACCCCTACGCCGCGGCCAAGGTGCGCGAGCTGTCCACCTTCATCGACCTGCACCTGGAGCTGGTGGCGCGTGACCTGTACGCGCAGGCCTTCTTCGGCGGCTCGGTCAGCGAGGACACCAAGGCCAGCGTGCGCAAGCGCCTGAACAAGAACATCCCCGCCTTCCAGCGCCTTGCCAAGTTCGCGCCCTACGTGGCCGGTGACAGCTTCACCCAGGCCGACTGCGCCGCCTGGGTCAGCCTGCCGCTGGTGGCGATGGCCACCAAGATCGTCCTCGGCGAGGACCTGCTGGCCGCCGCCGGCGTGGACTGGAAGCCCTACGCCGCGCTGATCGGCCAGCGCCCGCACGCGCAGACGGTGGCGGCCGGCCGCAAGGCGGCGCAGGACGCGATGTTCAAGAAGGGCTGATTCGGTCGGCGGCGGTGTCGGGCGGCCGGCCTTGCCCGACGCACGAATGCACGCCGCGGCCGTCGCCGACGCGGGGGCTCGTTCGCGGGCCTCAAGTTCGGTGGGTGCTGGTCGATAGGGCGTCGATACCCTGCCGGAGGCCTGTGTGCATTCCGGTTGCGGTCGACCGGCTGCGCCCTGTGCCTGGGCGTGGCCCCCGTCACCCCACCGAGGCCCGACCATGCCCGTCGTCCCCCTGTTGTCTCCAATGCCGCCGCGCCCGCCGCGGGCGGCTTCCCGCCTTCCCATCGCACTGGCGGCCGCGTCGGCCCTCTGGCTGAGCGCCTGCGGCGGTGGGGGGGGCTCCGACAGCGGCCAAGGTCAGAGCAGCGTCGTTACCCAGTCCGATGGCAGCGTGCAGGTGCTGGCCGGCCAGGTGGAGAAGGGCCCGCTGCAGCGCGGTTCGCTGGTGACGATCAACACGCTGACCAGCGCCCCGACGACGCTGGCCGCCGGGACCACCACCGCGCTGCCGAATGCGTCGGCCGCGGTGACCTTGCCGGCGCTGGTGCCCACCGGCTCGTCCTTCACGATGGAGGTGACGAACGACTTCGGCGGCTTCACGCCGCAGAGCCCGGCGATCTTCCAGAGCGCGTTCATCGAGACCAGCGCGCAGGGCTATTACTTCAACGAGCTGTCCGGGCAGCGCTCGTCCGACCAGCTGGCGCTGCGCGGGCTGAGCAACCTGAAGTCCGACCTGGCGATCAACGTCAACCTGCTGACCGACCTGACGCGCCAGCGCACGCTGAACCTGGCCCGGGCGGCAGCCGGCACCGGCAGCGTGACCTCGACGATCTTCAACACCGCGCGCCAGCAGGCCCAGACCGAGGCGCTGCGGGCCTTCAACATCTCGGTGTCCGACCTGGCGGGCGTGAATGCCTTCGGCGAGATGGACATCAAGCGGCTGACCACCGACACCACCGTGCGGCCGGCCGATCAGATCCTGCTGGCGCTGTCGGCGCTGGCGCTGCAGGTCGGGCAGGACGGCGCCGGGCTGCAGGACTTCCTCAGCCGCTTCGAGGAGGATCTGACCGACAACGGCGTGATCGACAGCGCCGACCTGCGCAACCGCATCCTGCAGGCCAGCGCAGCGGTGGACTTCACGCAGGTGGCCACCAACATGAACCGCTTTTACGGCGTGAGCGGCAAGTTCACCGCCGACGCGCTGTGGAAGTGGGTCGACCGCTCGGGCGGTGTCTTCGGCCTGCTGGGCAAGGACGTGCAGTACCCGGCGGGTGGCACCTTCACCACCGGCGCAACGCTGGAATCGCGGGTGCTGACCGTCGCGGGCACGGCGGCGGCGGGCTGCTATGGCGTCGAGATGAACAACGCCGGTTACGGCAGTGCCCAGCTGATCAGCGGCAGCAGTGCGGTGGCCAATGGCCAGCTCTACCCGGTGGCCAGTACCGCCGCGTCGCTGAAGCTGCGCTTCACGCCGACGCATCCGGGCGCGGTGGCCTATCTGGTGCGCTGGCAGCCGCTCAGCGGGGCCTGCAGCCTGACGAGCCAGACCGGCAAAACCCGGCTGCTGGCCTATGCGGCGGTCACGCCGGACGTCGCCCGCTTCTTCGGCAAGCTGTCGGCCGACTTCCAGGCCTGCTTCAGCCTGCCGGTGACGCAGCGCGTGCTGGCGGTGGACAACAGCATCGCGAGCAGCGCGGGCGGCCCGTCCGTCACCGATGTCGCGGACGCCTGCAAGCCGCTGGTATCCAGCCGGGATCGTACCGGCACCGAGTTCCTGCAGAACGGCTACAACGCCGGGCAGGCGTACCACGGCATGCTGCACGACGGCGCGCTGACGAAGACGGTGCGCATCGTGGGCGTCGATGTGCCGCTGTACAGCGACGGCGCCGCCGCGCCGATGACCAACCGCCCGACGCTGGTGGCCCAGGTGCGCTACGCCGATCGCTACGACCGGCTGGGCAGCTTCACCGTGGTGGCGCAGCGCATCGGCGGCAGCTCGCCGGAATCCGGTGACTGGTGGAACACCGGCAACCAGCAGCCGATCGACGTCAACGTCAAGCCGCTGCTGCGCCAGTTCAACTCGCTGGCCGGATACACCACGGCCACGCCGAGCGTGAAGCAGCACTACCGCTCCGGCATCGGCTTCTTCGTCGCCGCGAACGGTCCGGGCACGCGGCTGGCGGACGGCACGCCGATCTCGGCGGTGCGCGTCAGCGGCGGCGGCATTCCGGGGCTGGTCTACATCCCGCCGATCCAGGCCGGCCAGAGCTGGATGGACATCAGCAACCAGAGCGGTGACGTGGTCGCCGCCGCCACCCGGCGCTGCGGCGGTACGGTGAGTGCCACCGGCACGGTCTACACGAACTGCCCGTACCTCTGGTTCAACCGCAGCACCACGGTGGTGCCGAGTGGGGCAGCGCCGGTGCTGCGCCTGCCGACGTCAACCGAAGGCAGCTGCGCCACGGCGCCGGCCGTCACGCAGACCTGTGCCTGGGGCGGTACCTGGGCGCCGGCCGACCTGTCGGCCCAGCTGCTGCCGAAGACGCCGATCACGATCGAGGTGTTCTACGGCGGCCAGACCACGCCGACCCACGTCTACACCAAGCACCTGGTCTTCCCGGTCGAGGACATCACCAAGGCCCACCTGCTGGGCTGGCCCGCGCTGACGGCCGACTCGCTGGTCGCGGCGCGTCCCCAGGCCGGCCAGACCAGCCTCGGCCTGGCTTGGACCGGGCAGGTGCTCAACAGCCTGGAAGTTGCCTCGGCCACGGTCACGCTGGCCAATGCGAACGGCAGCGTCGCCACGCCGGACGAGCAGGTGCTGCGCGGCAGCAGCATGGTGGTGGTGTCGCCGGGTGCGGAGATTCAGTACGCGCCGGTGGGCACGGGCACCACGCAGCGCGGGCTGCTGCTCAACCTGCGCAGCTGGAACGGCAGCAGCCGCTCGGTCTGGAACAGCTACGACACGGCGAACTGATCGCGTGAGCGTCTGAATCAGCGCCCGGGGTGATGCGCGTCACCCCGGGCGCTGTCGCTTGCGCGATGATGCGGATCACCATGTCCCATCGCCGCACCGCTCGTCGCATCCCCGGGCTGCCTTGCCGCCTGGCCCTGGCCGCCATCGGCGGGTTCGCCGCCACCGCAGCGGCCGCCCAGGCGCCGCTGAGCCCGCCGGAGCCCCAGCTCTCGCGCATCACCCGCGTCACGCTGCACCCTGGTGCGGCCGTGGTCGAGCGCACGGCGAAAGTGCCCGCCGGCGCGCGCGAGGTCCAGCTGAGCTGCCTGCCCGAGGGCTTCGACCCTGCCAGCCTGCGGCTGGATGCCGATGCGCCGATCACCCTCGGGCCGGTCACGCTGGCCAGCGTGCCGCGCGCGCAGGCGCCGGAATGCCAGCGCAGCGAGCTGGATGCGCGCATCCGCGGGCTCGAAGACCGGCTGGCCGCGGTGCAGGCCGAGTCGCTCGGCCACGAGCTCGTGCTGGGCCACCTGCGCGCCGGGGCCGGCAAGGGGGCGGCGTCGACCGAGGGCGGCGACGG
>DAOLLE010000047.1:0-11530 GCA_035331205.1 Burkholderiaceae bacterium | reverse complement strand
GCAATGACGTCGATGCGACGCTGATCGACCGTGAGGACGCGATCCTGATCGCCCGCCACGCCATCGTCGCGCGCGGCGCATTGATCTGGCCGACCGGCATCAGCACTGCGCACAAAGTGGCTGCCATCAAGCAACTCGCAGAACGTGGAGTCCTGGCCCGCGAGAGTGCCTAAAACCCGCGCCTGACCCACTTCCAACGCTCCGTTTCACTCCCCCCAAAACCCGCCGCTGGCGGGTTTCGTCATTTCTGGAGATCCCAAATGCAGAACCCTTTTGAAAACCCCGGCTTCTCGATGGCCAGCCTGACGGCCGCCATCAACCTCCTGCCCAACCGCTATGGGCGGCTGGAGCAACTCAACCTGTTCCCGGCCAAGCCGGTGCGCACCCGGCAGATCATCGTCGAGGAGTACGCCGGTCGTCTGAACCTGCTGCCCACCCGCGCGCCCGGTTCGCCCGGCACGGTGGGTGAACGTGGCAAGCGCAACCTGCGCTCCTTCGTGATCCCGCACATCCCCCACGACGACGTGGTGCTGCCCGAGGAAGTGCAAGGACTGCGCGCCTTCGGTTCCGAAACCGAGATGGAAGCCATTGGCGGTGTCATGGCCCGTCATCTGGAGACCATGCGCAACAAGCACGCGATCACCCTGGAGCATCTGCGCATGGGGGCGCTCAAGGGCAAGATTCTCGACGCTGATGGCAGTGAGCTCGTCGATCTGTTCGACGAGTTCGACATCACTGCGCAATCGGTGTCCTTCGAGTTTTCGACGGCGGCCGACAACGGGCAAATCAAGACTGCCTGCCTCGAGTTGCTGGGCCTCATGGAAGATGGGCTCACCGGCGAGTTCTCGACCGGCGTGCATGTGCTGTGCTCGACCGAGTTCTTCCGGGCGCTGACCACCCACAAGGAGGTCAAGACCGCCTACCAGAACTGGCAGCAGGGCGCAGTGCTGATCAACGACATGCGCTCGGGCTTCAGCTACAGCGGCATCACCTTCGAGGAATACCGTGGCCAGGCGTCCTTTGTGCAGGCCGACGGCACGCTGGGGTCGCGCCGCTTCATTGCCGCAGGGGAAGCCCATGCCTTCCCGGTCGGCACGGTGGATACCTTCGCGACCTACTTCGCGCCAGCGGACTTCAACGAGACCGTGAACACCATCGGCCAGCCGCTGTATGCCAAGCAGGAGCCACGCAAGTTCGACCGGGGCACTGATCTGCACACGCAGAGCAACCCGCTGCCGATGTGCCATCGCCCTGGCGTGCTGATCAAGCTCGTTGCTGCCTGATGGATGTCGCGACGTTGTACGAGGCGGCCCGCAGTGCAGGACTGCTGACCGCCGTCACGGTGGCGGGCAGCACCGTGCACTGCGCCTTCCGTGCCCCCGACGAAACCGTGCTGGATGGTTTTGCGCTGTCGCGGGACTACCAGATCGACTACCCGGCGTCCTGGCTGACGCTGGCTGCCGGGGACACGGTCGAGGTGGCAGGCAACACCTATCAGGTGCGCGACGTGCGCGCCATCGGCGACGGCACCGAGCGTCGCGCCTCGCTCTCCCAACTCTGAGGAACTCCCCATGAACTCCGTCCGCGAGCGCGTCTTGCGGGAGATCGTCACGCGCCTGGCATCTGCGATTGCCCCGACACCGGTGCTGCGCATGCCTGCCGTGCCGGTCACCCGCGAGGCCAGTCCAGCGCTGCTGCTGTTCGTCGATGGCGACAGCATCACCGCCCACGCCAACCACCTGGTCGACCGGCTGCTGATCGTCCGGCTTGCCGTGGTGGCACGCGGTGCGGATGCCTTCGACGTCGCCGACCAGGCGCTGGTCGCGGCCCACGCGGCAATGCTCGCCGACCCGAATCTGGGCGGTCTGGCCATCGCCGTGCGCGAGATCGACTGCGAATGGGAGTTCGACGACGCCGACGCCGGGGCCGTCGCGCTGCCCGCCCGCTACGAGATCCGCTACCGCACCCATGCCATCGACCTCACCCAAACAGGATGAACCCATGCACATCGAACTACTGAAACCCCATACCCACGCAGGCAAGCGCCTCGCCGTGGGTGATCGCCTTGATCTGAATGACGCCAGCGCCCGTTGGCTGATCACACAAGGCACGGCCAAAGCGGCCACCCCAGCCACCGATTCCAAACCCACCCGCCGTGATGCCACGTCCGGTGTTTCCACAACTGCAGCCACCCAAGGAGACTGAACATGGCTTACTTTTCCGGACAAGGCCGCGTCTACATCGGCGCACGTGATGAACTCGGCAACCCGGCCGGACTGACCTTCGTCGGCAACGTGCCCGAGCTGAAGGTGTCGCTGTCGGTGGACACCATCGAGCACCAGGAAGCGCAGTCGGGCCAGCGCCTGACCGATCTGCAACTCATCAAGACCAAGAAAGGCGAGTTCGCCTGCACGCTGGAAGAACTGATCGCCACCAACTTGGCGCTCGCGCTCTACGGCACCACGACCACGATCACCCCCGGCACGGTAACTGGCGAACTACTGCCCAACCCTGTCACGCCGGGCAGTCTGTATCCGTTGGCCATGCAAAACGTGTCCGCCGTGCAGATCCAGGACTCGGATGCCACGCCCAAGACGCTCCCGGCCAGCCAGTACAGCGTCAATGCCAAGCACGGTTCACTGGTGGTGCTGGATGCCACGTCGGGCGGCCCGTACACCGAGCCGTTCACCGTCGATTACGCCTATGGCGCGGCGCAGAGCACGGCGATGTTCACCCAGCCGTTGCCCGAGCGCTGGATTCGCTTCGAGGGGCTCAACACCGCCGACGGCAACCGCGAGGTGGTGATCGACCTCTACCGCGTGGCCATCAACCCGGCCAAGGAACTCTCGATCATCACGGACGAACTGCTGAAGTTCGAGCTTTCGGGCCAAGTGCTGGCGGATCTGACCAAGCCAGTCGGCGGTGATCTCGGTCAGTTCGGCCGTCTGGTGCTGCTGTGATGGACGGCTTCAAGACCTTCCCCCCTGAGCCTGTGGTCGTGACGCTGTCCGGCACCGCGCTGGAACTGACGCCGATCCGGCTGGGTGAGTTGCCACGGCTGCTGGCCGTGGTGCGCCCGCTGGCCGAGGAAATCACCAGCGATCCGGACTGGATGGCGCTGCTGGGACGGCACGGCGATGCCGTGCTGGATTTGCTGGCGATCACCACCCGGCGTGAACGCGCGTGGATCAACGACCTGTCGCTGGAGGACGCCGTGCAACTGGCCGCCGCCGTGTTCGAGGTGAACGCGGATTTTTTCGTGGCGCACGTCGTCCCGGCGATTCAGGGCGCGGCACAGCGACTCGCGCCGACGCTGCGCTCGCTGACGAACTCGGCTGGGACAGTGCCGTCGCCCGCCTGATCCGCGCCGGGCACCGCCTGGGCGACGTGATGGCCTACACGCTCACTCAGGCGCAAGCCTTTCTGGATGCCGACGGACAGATCGAACGGCAGCAACTTGCCCAGCTGCTCGGCATTCATGCCGTGGCAGCCCAGGGCGAGAAGCGTGGCATCGAACAACTGCAACGCGATCTGCTCAAGGACTGACCCATGCGTCTCTCGCTCACCACCACCGGTCTGCTGGACCCGCGCCAGTTGGCGGCGTGGAGCACCGAGCGGCGTCGTGCCATCCACACCGCTGTCGCCAAGGGCATGCAATCGGGCGGGCGTGAAGTGCGTGATGCGGCGCGATCCGAGATGCGCAGTGCCTTCACCGTCAAGCGCAACAGCTTCATCTCCTCGATGGGCGTGAAGGTGTTCGACAAGAAGCCGGAGCAACTGCCTGCCTTGCTGGTGGGCAGCAAGATTCCTTGGCTCGGTCTGCATGAAAAAGGCGGCACGGTGAGCGGCAATTTGCTGATACCGCTGCTGCCCGGGCGCATCGGCCCCAAGCGCTTCAAGGCGGTCATTGACGGCCTGATGCGCTCGGGCAATGCCTTCTTTATCGAGAAGAACGGTCGCGTGCTGCTGATGGCCGAGAACATCAAAGAGAACGCCGGGCAGCTGGGCCGCTTCAAGCGTGCCGAGCGTGGTCGTACCGGGGCCAAGCAGATCAAGCGTGGCCAGGAGATTCCCATCGCCGTGCTGGTCAAGCGCGTCGATCTCAAACGACGACTGAATCTGGCGGGTGGCGTGCAACGCGCACTACCTGCCTTGGCGCGGGCGATTCAACAAGAACTGGACAAAGTCTGATGGCAAGCAATCGTGCCCAAATCCTGATCAGTGCCGTCGACCAGACCAAGACCGCTTTCGACTCGATCAAGCGGGGCCTGGGTGGCCTGACCGACACCGCCAAGAGCGTCAACGGCGTGCTGGCCAACCTCGGGGTGGCTGTCTCCGTGGCCGGTCTGACCGCGATGGTCAAATCGGCCATCGACACTGGTGATGCGCTGGACGAGATGTCGCAACGTGTCGGTGTCAGCGTCGAGACCCTGTCGGTATGGAAACCGGCAGCCGAGCAGTCCGGTGTGTCCGGCGAATCGTTCGAGAAGGGGCTGCGCAAGCTGTCCACCACGATGCTGGAAGCCGCGACCGGATCGGAAGATGCCGCGCGCGGATTCTCCGCCGTAGGTGTCGAGTTCAAGAACCAGGACGGCACCCTGCGCGCCACCGATCAGGTGCTACTCGATCTGGCCGAGCGCTTCAAGGCCATGCCCGATGGCGCGGAAAAAACCGCGCTGGCAGTGCAACTGTTCGGCAAGTCGGGAGCCGAGCTGATCCCGTTCCTGAATCAGGGGCGCGTCGGTATCAATGAGCTCGCCGCCGAGATGCAGGCGCTTGGCGTGCAGATGAGTAGTGAGACTGCGGCGCAGGCGGGCAACTTCAACGATGCGCTCGACAAGCTGAAACTGGCCACCACCAGCATCGGCAACCAGATCATCGCGTCCTTGCTGCCCGCCCTGAACGATATGGCCGGTGGCATGGTCGAGTCGGCCAAGCAAGGCGGCACGCTGCGCGTGATCCTGGACGGTGTGGTGCTGGTGCTAAAGACCCTGGCCCTCGGTGCCGCCACCGTTGGCAAGGCCTTCGTCGCCTTGGGCGAAGCCATTGGCGCGGGTGTCGCCGCCGCTGTGGAAGCGCTCAAGGGCAACACCGAAGGGGCCAAGGCCATCATTGCCGACCTCAAAGGCAATCTGGTCAAACGGCTGGATGAACTGGCGTCCTTCCGTGACAGCCTGTTCGACCCCAAGCCCATCGAGGTCAAGGCACCCAAGATCCAGGCCGATCCGGAACTGCTGCAACGCCTGACCAAGCCCAAAGCCGTCAAGCCAGCGCAGGACACGACCGGCGCGCAAACCACGCTGATGAAAGCGCAGCTGGACGCCGAGTTCGCGCTGCTCAAGGACGGTCTGAACCGGCAACAAACTGCGCTGGATGCTGCGCTCGAAGACCGTCTGGTATCGGTGCGCGATTACTACACGCAGAAAACTGCCCTCGAACAGCGCGAGGTCGATGCCGAGATTGCCCGCAAGCAGCAGGAGCTGGCCCGCAGTCAGCAAGTCGCCACCACGGGCAAATCGGAAAACGACCGCCTGCGTGCCAAGGCCGAAGTGGCCAAGGCGGAAGCCGACCTCATCACGCTCAACAACCGGCGCACGGACATCGAGCAGGCCAATGCGCGCAAGGCAGCGCAAGCCGAGCGTGAGCTGGCCGATGCCTTGGCGCAGGCGCGTGAGGAACTGGCTCAGATCACCGGCACGGCTACCGATGCTGACCGACAAGCCGCCATCGAGCGCAGCTACCGCGATCTTCGGGCACGACTGGCGGCAGAAAGCGACGCCGACGGCGTGTCGCTAGTCGATCGACTGATCAACGTGAAGGCGGCGCAGGCCAATTTGGCGGCGCTCGAAGCCCAGTGGCGGCAAGTCACCGAGCGTCTGCGTAATGCGCAGGAGGCCATTCAGACCCAGCAGCAGGCTGGGCTGCTAACCGAAGCACAGGCGCGTCAGCAGATCGTGGCCCTGCAACAGCAATCGGCCACCGAGATGGAGCGCCTGTTGCCGACCATGCAGCAAGCCGCGCAGGCCATCGGGCCGGATGCGGTGATTCGCGTGCAGGCGTGGCGCAACGAGCTGGATCGCACCAAGCTCACCGTCGATGAAATGGCCCCGCTGTGGAATCGCATCGGCGAGAGCTTCGGCGGTGCGCTCAACGGGATGATCACCGGCGCGCAGACCTGGCGCAGTGCCTTGGCGAGCATCTTCCAGCAGGTGGCCGATGCTTTCCTACAGCAGATCGTGATCCAACCGTTCCAGCAGTGGATCGCCATGCAGGCGCGGATGCTGGCGCTCAAGCTCGGCTTCATCCAGCAGGAGCAGACCGTCGATGCGGCGGCCAGCGCCGCCAAGGTCGCCCAAAAGACCACCGAAACCACCGCCGTGGTGTCGATGGATGCGGCCAAGGCGGGAGCTGGGGCGGCGGCGTCGCAGGCTTCCATTCCCTACGTTGGCCCGGCACTCGCGGTGGCCGCGATGGTAGCCATGGTCGCCGCTGTGATGGCGCTCTTGGGTGGCATCAAGAAGTTCGCGGGAGGCGGCCTGGTCTCCGGGCCGGGCAGCGCCACCTCGGATTCGATCCCGGCGCGTCTGTCCGCAGGCGAGTACGTGGTGCGGGCGGCCGCCGTGCGCCAAGTCGGCGTGGCCTTCCTCGACTCGCTCAACGGCTTGTCGGCCGGCCCACGTTTCAAGGGTGGCGAACTGGCCTTTGCAGCGGGCGGGCTGGTACCGGAGGTGAAAGTGCCGCCCGCGCAGCCGCAGATGAATCAGGCCGTGCGCATCGTCAACGCGGTCGATCCGGGTGTGACCCACGACCACCTGCAGTCGCCTGCCGGAGAGAAAGTCATCGTCAACATCATCGGGCGCAATGCACGGGCCATCCGTGCGGCGCTGCAAGGCTGAATTTTCAGAGGAAAGTCCAATGGCACTTCTGTTCATCGACGGTTTCGATCACTACGACCCGCAGGCCGTGGACAGCTTTGGCGATCCGTGGCTCGCACGTGGCAAGGCGGCGTATCTGTCACCGCAGGCCACCCGGATCAATGGCCGTCGTCCGTCCTCCTATGCCCTGCGTTTGCCGGAAGGTTCGGGTGGCGGCTATGTCAAGAACCTCGACGCCACCAAGACCAGCCTGATCGTCGGGGCAGCCGTTCGCGTGGTGCCGTACCAGAACACCTACACCGAGCCGCTGCTGCTGGGCGTGCGCGATGCCAACTCGCAGGTCGCGCATCTCGTGAAAATCGGCGAGGACGGTCGGCTCAAGCTCTACCGCTGGCAATACGGCTATGACCAGTTGATCTCTGTCTCAGTCGCCAGCGCTCCGGCGCGCGGCTGGCACTACATCGAGTTGCAGGTCACGCAAGGCACCAGCAACGGCATGCTGTCAGTGCGCATCAACGGCATCCTGGCCATCCAGATGACTGCGCAGAACACCATCCAGGGCGGTGGCCAACTGCTCACGGCATTCGTGGGTGCGGTGCCTGGCCAAAACTGCCCGCTCACCATCGACGTCGACGACTTCTACATCGCCGACACCAGCGGCACGATCAACAACACCTTCCTCGGTGATGTGCGCGTCGATGCCTTGCAGGCACAGGCCGATGGCAGTTTGAACCAGTGGACTCCCAGTCCGGTCGGCACTGCTGCCTGGGAAGCCGTCAGCGACGAGGACGAAGCCACAGCGATCAGTGCGCCCAACGTGGGGCTGCGCCAGTCCTTCGATGTCGAGCCGCTGCCGGTAATGGCCACGCCCGCCATCTACGGTGTGCAACTGACCATGCTGGCGCGCAAGACCGACGCGGGGCTGGGCAAGGTCAAAGGACTCGTGGTCAGTGGTGCGCAGAGCGCCGTCAGCACCGACATCATTCTGCAGGAGCAACTGGCCTGGCAGAGCACGCTGTTCGAGCGCAATCCGAACGGCAACGTGCAGTGGACGGAGGCCGCCTTCAATGCCGCTGAGTTCGGCCTGGAGTCGGCATGACGGAGCGTGTCGTCGTTCAAGACATTGCGGAGGTTTCTAGCAAGCCGACGCCGGGGAGCGAACTGCCCGCCTTCCAGGGTGAAGTGCTCTCGCGCGCCACCTTCGGGGCGAGCGCAGCCAGCTTCACGCCGGAAACAGCTGTCGCTCCGCTGCCGCCCAATCTGACGGCCAGCCTGCTGGCGGAATCCTTGGCGGGCCCCTGGCCACCCATCGATGCGCCGATCTTTCTGGTCGAAGTGTTGCGCCGGGACACGGCCTCAAGCGCCATCGTCGCCACCGGTATGGATGCCTTTGGCGACCAGCCTTGGCCGGATGCGCAACGCGGCGTGTTTGCCTTCCGTCATGATTGGATGGAGCCCCTCGTCGAACGGCTGGAGTGGCAGACCAGCGTCACGCGGCTGGCCAGTGGCAACGAATCCCGGCAGGCACGCCGACGCGTTCCTCGGCGCTGGCTCACCTACAAGGTGGGCAACGCCCGGCAGACCGATGCCCTGGTGGCCGACTGGCTGGCCGATCATCTCGGTCAAATGGCGCTGTGGCCGCTGCCGCAGTACGCGGTGCACCTGACCGAGTCCTGCGAACGTGGCGCACTGGCACTCAATGTGACGGAGGCAGATGGGCGACAGTTCGGGCCACTCTCGGCCAATGTGCATCTGACCTACGACGGGGTGCAGGGCTGGCAGGAAACTGAGAACAATGGCCGCTGGATTTTGATCATCGCCGCCGATGGCTGGCAGATCGCCCAACTCAGCGATGTGGAAAGCGCTCTGCTGTGGCTGATGGAACCGTTGGCACGCGCCGCAGCCGTGGGTAGCACCATCATGCCCTTGGTGTGGGGCAAGGCCATCGATCCGGCGGATCTCACGCAGTGGGTACCCGGCATGGTCGGCGGCAACATTCCCACACAGATCCAGCCTGCGCCACTGCCCGACCAGGATGTTCTCGATGACCCATGGCTCGACGAGATCCCGGTCTGGCCAGATGGCAACTGGCGTGACGATCCAACGGCCGCAGCGCAAACCACGATCACCCGCCAAGACTTCTCGCCTGCAGATCCGTGGGTGCGCCGGGACGATCCGTGGGCGACGACGACTTTGCAGCGGCGCTATCTGGCCAGCTCACTCGATGAAATCGAGATCTGGCGGGCGCGGCTATGGCGCACCCAGGGGCGTCTGGAAGCCTTCTGGCTGCCCGATGGCTTGGCTCCGATCCTGTGGGTGACCGTCGAAGCCGATCCCGAGGATGGCTTCCTGCGCGTGGATGGCAAAGACATCTCGGCGTTCTGGCATCGCCCCGCCGCCTGCTTGATCGTGCACCCAGACGGCTATCGGCAGTACGCCCTGACGGCGACCTGCCATCTGGATCAAGGCGGTGTGCTGGTGCTGCGCTCGGGCCTCGACGACTGGGTGCCCGCAGGCAGCCGCGTCATTCGCCTCGTGCGCTGCCGCCTCGACCACGACGCCATCGATCTGTACTGGCACAGCCCGACGCTGCTGGAGATCACCCTGACAGCGCGTCAGTTGCCCGAACCACGCGGAAATGACCGTCAAACCTACGAGGGAGAGTAAGCACGATGAGCCAGAACCCATTGCTGGAAGTCGAGCTATACGCCTTCGCCAGCAACAGCGCGCAGTTCTATCTGACGCCGCACGAATTCGACGTTGATCTCGATGGCAATCTTTACAAGAGCCTGGCCTTGGAACGCAACGAACTGGCGCTGGGTGCTGAAGCTGCGAAGGCTGGCTTGGATCTGAAACTGCCGCCGAACTGCGATCTCGTTCGCCACCTGCTCGCCAACTCGCTGACCGGCGACACCACCTCGATCACCCTGCGCATCGGACGGCGCGACACCTGGGGCGACTACTGGTGGATCTCCGGCACGCGCTGGATGGGCCGGGTGCTGGGCGTCGAAGTCGCCGACGATGTGGCTCGCGTTCGCTGCGAGTCGGCGCAAGTCAGTCTCAAGCGCATCGGGTTGCGGCGGCTCTACAGCCGCAAGTGTTCCCACGTGCTGTATTCGGCTGCCTGTGGTGCCTCACCGATTTCTGCCAGCGCCTTGGTGAGCAACAGCAATGGCCGCAACGTCGATCTCGACGGTGGCACGCCCGGCAGCGTCAGTGGTGGCTTGGCCGGTGGCTGGCTGCAAACCCCGGAAGGTGCCCGCCACATGATCGTCAATGACTACGGTGGCGGCGTCGAGTTGCTCTATCCGGTCGCCATAGACGTCGGCACAGAGGTACTGCTGACGGTCGGCTGCGATCACAGCACGGCCACGTGCGAGTCGCGCTTCGGCAACCTCGACAACTACGGCGGCTTTCCCGCCATCCCGAGCAAAAACCCGTTCTCGACGGGCGTGTTCTGAATCCCTGGAGAAATCGCCATGTGGTACCTCGTCGTCATCGTGGTGGCGGCGCTGGTTTCGGTCGCGCTCGCGCCGAAACCGCCCGAACCCAAACCGGCGTCCCTGTCTGACGTCGATGCCCCCACCGCAGAAGAAGGCCGACCGATTCCTGTCGTGTTCGGCAGCGTGCTGCTGCGCGGCTCCAACGTCGTCTGGTACGGCGATCTGGAGGCCGATCCGATCAAGAAGAAAGGCGGCAAGAAATGACCACGCAGACTGTCATCACCATCGATCACGTGCGCGCCGTGGGCCTGTGCGTGAACGGCACGCGCACTTGGTTTGCGCGTCACGATCTGGATTTCCGCGCCTTCCTGCGCGATGGCTGTGATGCCGACACCTTGCTGGCCACCGGCGATGCAATGGCACAACGTGTGGTCGATCACGCCCGCAATCGATCCAGCCAGCGGGAGCAAGGCTGATGGGTGGCAGCAGCAAGAAGCAAACCGTCGGCTATCGCTACCGGATGGGGCTACATCTGGCCTTGTGCCAGGGACCCGTCGATGCCGTGCAGGAAATCCAGATGGGCGACCGTACCGCGTGGGGTGATGCCGACCGTGCGCCGCTGTCCAGCGGGCATGGGCTGAGCAGCCTCTCGATCAACAAGCCCACTCTGTTTGGCGGCGACGAGCGCGAAGGCGGCGTGGTCGGCACCATCGATGTGCTTTCTGGTCATGCCGGACAAGGACGCAACGACTACCTGATGAGTCGCCTCGGCAGTTCCATTCCGGCATTTCGGGGCGTGCTGTCCTTGGTGGCACGCAAGATCCTGTTCGCAGCCAACAACCCCTACATCAAACCGTGGGCAGTGCGCGTCCGGCGCTTCACGGCGGGTTGGTTCGATGCGCCGTGGATGGAATGGAATGCCGAAGTCCGCACCTGGGATGAGGACGAAGGCCGTGAGATCAGCGTCGGCATGAACCCGGCGCACATCCTGGTGCAGTGCCTCACCGATCCGCATTGGGGTATGGGCTATCCGCAGAGCACCATCGGCTGGAGTTTCTGGAACGCGGCATGGGCTTTGTCGAGTGAGGGCTTCGGCCTCAATCTGATCTGGACACGGCAGCAGCCCATCGAGAGCTTCATCGGCCAGGTCATCGACCACATTGGCGGCATCCTCTACACCGACCCGGAGCAAGGCACGTTTGAGCTCAAGCT
>DAOLLE010000046.1:0-11549 GCA_035331205.1 Burkholderiaceae bacterium | reverse complement strand
GAGTCGATCACCTCGCGGTCGAGCAGCGAGACCTTCGGCTTGAGCACGATGGTCTGGCCGGACTTGGTGATCAGCTCCATCTTGACGTCACGGGCGCGGTCCAGGGTCATGGACTTTTCGCCGTGGTAGAAGTCGCCGTGGTGCATGTGCGAGACGTGGGTGCGCGAGGCCTGGCTCCACTCGGACATGCTGTGCGGGTTCTTGCGGGCGTATTCCTTGACGGCGCGCGGCGCGCGGCGGTCGGAGTTGCCTTCACGCAGAACCGGGTTGACCGCTGAGCCGATGCACTTGCCGTAGCGGGCCTTGAGGGCCTTTTCCTCGTCGGTGCTCGGGTTCTCGGGGTAGTCGGGGATCGCGTAGCCCTTGCCCTGCAGCTCCTTGATCGCCGCCTTGAGCTGGGCCACCGAGGCGCTGATGTTGGGCAGCTTGATGATGTTGGCTTCCGGGCGCAGCGTCAGCTTGCCCAGCGCGGCCAGGTTGTCCGGCACGCGCTGTTCCTCGGTCAGGAACTCGGGGAACTCGCCGAGGATGCGGCCGGCGACGGAGATGTCGCTGGTCTGGATGTCGATGCCGGCCGGCGCGGTGAACGTGCGGATCACGGGCAGGAAAGCGCAGGTCGCCAGCAGGGGCGCCTCATCGGTCAGCGTGTAGATGATGGTCGGCTTCTTGGTGGTCATGGACGACACTCCGTTCGTATTCGGCTCGTGGCCAGATTGTCTCCTGCATGCCGCGACCGGCTGCCGGGGCGGAGGTTGTCCAACCCGACTGCACGCCGCGCATGGCGATTCGGGACGGCAGCACCTCGTCGGACCCTGGGGCCCGCTTGTACCCGAGCGAGACACTGTGCCACCCGATCCTGTGTGCATGCTGACGGATCGGCACAGGCCGCCGACCCGCCATCGGCACACGATGCAGAGGCTCACATCTTGCCATCTGAAATGCCATTTCATCCATGCCGCAGCGAGATAGCAGCTAGTCGATCGCCTGCGTTGTCGGCATGGCCGGCGGTCGTCAGAATGTGCATTCACCCGCCGATGCTGTCTCAGCCCCGTCCCGGTCGGCCCATCCCAACCACCGCGCCCCTGCGCAGGACCTCCCGCCATGTACGAACTCGGTGTCGTCTACCGCCACATCACCCGTGCCGACCGCGCCACCGCCGATGCGCTGGCCGCCTTCGGCTCGGCCACCGTCCACGAAGCCATGGGCCGCGTCGGCCTGATGAAGCCCTACATGCGGCCGATCCAGCAGGACAAGTCGGTCAGCGGCACCGCGGTGACCGTGCTGCTGCAGCCGGGCGACAACTGGATGATGCACGTCGCGGCCGAGCAGATTCAGCCGGGCGACATCGTGGTGGCCACCGTCACCGCCGAGTGCAGCGACGGCTACTTCGGCGACCTGCTGGCCACCAGCTTCATGGCCCGCGGCGCGCGCGGCCTGATCATCGAAGCGGGGGTGCGCGACACCAAGTTCCTGCGCGAAATGGGCTTCCCGGTGTGGAGCCGCTACGTTTCTTCCAAGGGCACGATCAAGGCGACGCCGGGCTCGGTGAACATCCCCATCGTCTGCGCCGGCGCCTGGGTGACCCCGGGTGACGTGGTGGTGGCCGACGACGACGGCGTGGTCTGCGTGCCCAAGGACCTGGCCGCCAAGACGCTGGAGGCCGCCGCCAAGCGCGAAGCCAACGAAGGCGCCAAGCGCGACCAGCTCGCCGCCGGCGTGCTCGGCCTGGACATGTACAAGATGCGCGAGCCGCTGGCGGCCGCGGGTCTGCGTTACATCGACTGATGGAACACTGAGCCGTGAGCGTCGATCCGCGGTCCTGGCACATCGGCTTGGTTGGCTACGGCGAGGTGGGCCGCATCCTCGCCGAGGACCTGCGCGCGCAGGGCTGCACCGTCAGCGCCTACGACCGCAAGCTCGACGCCACCGACACCGCGCCCGCGCTGCGGGCCCACGCGCTGAACCACGGCGTGGCGCTGGCCGATGACGCGGCCGACCTGGCGCGCGATGCGGACTTCATCGTCAGCGCGGTGACCGCCAGCCAGGCCGTGGCGGTGGCCGAGGCCTGCGCCGCCGGGCTGAAGCCGGGCGCCTTCTTCCTCGACGTCAACTCCGCCTCGCCGGGCGCCAAGCAGCGCGCCGCCGCCGCAGTCGATGCCGCGGGTGGCCGTTACGTCGAGGGCGCGGTGATGACCAGCGTGCCGCCCTACCGCATCCGCGTGCCGCTGCTGCTGGGCGGGCCCTGGGCGGGCGCGCTCTGCCCGATGCTCGCCGAACTGGGCTTCGCCCCCAAGGTGGCGAGCCAGACGCTCGGCGTCGCCTCGGCCACCAAGATGTGCCGCAGCGTGATGATCAAGGGCCTGGAGGCCATGGTCATCGAGAGCTTCACCGCGGCGCGGCACTACGGCGTCGAGGACGCGGT
Source organism: Burkholderiaceae bacterium (assembly GCA_035331205.1). GTDB lineage: Bacteria > Pseudomonadota > Gammaproteobacteria > Burkholderiales > Burkholderiaceae_C > Sphaerotilus. The sequence continues at coordinate 9,127 of DAOLLE010000046.1, read as the reverse complement.
GATCGCCTCGCTGCAGGAGACCTTTCCCGGCATCGACTGGGAGAAGCAGGCCGCGTACTTCTTCCAGCGCGTGATCGAACACGGCCGGCGCCGCAGCGAGGAAGTGCGTGAGGTGGCCGAGACGGTGCGCGAGGCTGGCCTCACCCCCTGGAGTGCTGCCGGCACCGCCGAGCGCCAGGCCTGGGTGGCCGACCGGGCCGATGCCGGCCTATTTGGCGAGCGCGGCAGCCCGGGCTTTGCCCGCAGCGCCGATTGGCGACAGGAAGCGGACCGCATCCTGTCGCACGTGAATTCCAGCAAGGACTGACCCATGAGCAAAACGACTTCCGGAGACTTCACCAAGACGGCTGGCTGGCTGGACTGGTTCACCGGCCCGAGCCAGCCGAAGTTCCAGCTGCCCGCGGGCGCCGTCGACGCGCACTGCCACGTCTTCGGCCCCGGCGCTGAGTTCCCCTACGCGCCGGAGCGCAAGTACACGCCCTGCGACGCCAGCAAGGCCGAGCTGTACGCGCTGCGCGACCACCTGGGCTTCGCGCGCAACGTGGTCGTGCAGGCCACCTGCCACGGCGCCGACAACCGCGCCATGGTCGATGCCTGCCTGGCCAGCGGCCGCAAGGCGCGCGGCGTGGCCACCGTCAAGCGCAGCGTGACCGATGAAGAGCTGCAGCAGCTGCACGCCGCCGGCGTGCGCGGCGTGCGCTTCAACTTCGTCAAGCGCCTGGTGGACTTCACGCCCAAGGACGAGCTGATGGAGATCGCCGGCCGCATCGCGAAGCTCGGCTGGCACGTGGTCATCTACTTCGAGGCGGTGGACCTGCCCGAGCTGTGGGACTTCTTCACCGCGCTGCCCACCACGGTGGTCGTGGACCACATGGGCCGCCCGGACGTGAGCAAACCCATCGACGGCCCGGAGTTCGCACTGTTCCTGAAGTTCATGCGCGAACACGGCAACGTCTGGAGCAAGGTGAGCTGCCCGGAGCGCCTGTCCGTCACCGGCCCGAAGGCCCTGAATGGTGAGCAAGCGGCTTACCAGGACGTGGTGCCCTTCGCGCGGCGCGTGGTCGAGGAGTTCCCCGACCGCGTGCTCTGGGGCACCGACTGGCCGCACCCGAACCTGAAGGACCACATGCCCGACGACGGCCTGCTGGTGGACTTCATCCCCCAGATCGCCCCGACCGCCGAGCTGCAGAAGAAGCTGCTGGTGGACAACCCCATGCGGCTCTACTGGCCGGAAGAAGTGAAGGAGGTTTGAAATGGCACTCGACAAGCCCTACAAGGACGTGCCCGGCACGATCATCTTCGACGCCGACCAGTCGCGCAAAGGCTACTGGCTCAACCAGTTCTGCACCTCGCTGATGAAGGCGGAGAACCGCGCGCGCTTCAAGGCCGACGAGCGGGCCTACCTCGACGAGTGGCCGATGACCGAGGAGCAGAAGCAGGCGGTGATGGCGCGCGACCTGAACTGGTGCATGCGCACCGGCGGCAACATCTACTTCCTGGCGCGCATCGGCGCGACGGACGGCCTGTCCTTCCAGCAGATGGCGGGTTCGATGACCGGCATGACCGAGGCCGAGTACCGCGACATGATGATCAAGGGCGGCCGCTCGGCCGAAGGCAACCGCTACCTCGGCGAGGACGGCGACGCCCAGCCGCACCGCCAGCCGCAGGGCGCGGCCGGGCAGAAGAACAAGCAGGAAGGAGCCTGAGATGGCCAAGATCACCGCCAGCGTCTACACCTCGCACGTGCCGGCCATCGGCGTCGCGCTCGACCTGGGCAAGACCCAGGAGCCCTACTGGCAGCCCCTGTTCGCCGGCTATGAGCCGAGCAAGCAGTGGATGCGTGACAACAAGCCCGACGTCATCTTCCTCGTCTACAACGACCACGCCACCGCCTTCAGCCTGGAGGTGATCCCCACCTTCGCGATCGGCTGCGCCGCCGAGTTCGAGCCGGCCGACGAGGGCTGGGGCCCGCGCCCGGTGCCGAAGGTCATCGGCCACCCCGAGCTGGCCTCGCACATCGCGCAGAGCGTGATCCAGCAGGACTTCGACCTCACCATCGTCAACAAGATGCCGGTGGACCACGGCCTGACGGTGCCGCTGAGCCTGATGTGCGGCGAGCAGGACCCGAAGACCGGCGCCTGGCCCTGCCCGGTGATCCCCTTCCACGTCAACGTGGTGCAGTACCCGGTGCCCTCGGGCCGGCGCTGCTTTGCGCTCGGCCAGGCGATCCGCCGGGCGGTCGAGTCCTACGACGAACCACTGAAGGTGCAGATCTGGGGCACCGGCGGCATGAGCCACCAGCTGCAGGGTGCGCGCGCCGGCCTGATCAACCGCGAGTGGGACAACGCCTGGCTGGACCAGCTGATCGCCGACCCGAAGGCCTGCAGCGAGACGCCGCACATCGACTACGTGCGCGAGGCGGGCAGCGAGGGCATCGAGCTGGTGATGTGGCTGATCGCCCGCGGAGCGATGGCCGACGTGGCCGGTGGCCCGGCGCCCACCGTCAAGCACCGCTTCTACCATGTGCCCGCCTCGAACACCGCGGTGGGTCACCTGATCCTCGAGAACAACATTTAAGGAATCCCCATGAGCAGCAAGATCAAGGTCGCGCTGGCCGGCGCTGGCGCCTTCGGCATCAAGCACCTGGACGGCATCAAGAACATCGCCGACGTCGAGGTCATCTCCCTCATCAGCCGCGACCTGGACAAGACCCGGGAAGTGGCCGACAAGTACGGCATCAAGCACGTCACCACCGAGCTGGCCGACAGCCTGGCCCTGCCGGAGCTGGACGCCGTCATCCTGTGCACGCCCACGCAGATGCACGCCAGCCAGACGCTGGCCTGCCTGAAGGCCGGCAAGCACGTGCAGGTCGAGATCCCGCTGTGCGACGTGCTGGCCGACGGCCAGGAAGCCGTGGCGCTGGCCGAGCAGAGCGGCCTGGTCGCCATGTGCGGCCACACCCGCCGCTTCAACCCCAGCCACCAGTGGGTGCACAAGAAGATCGCGGCCGGTGAGTTCGGCATCCAGCAGATGGATGTGCAGACCTACTTCTTCCGCCGCACCAACATGAACGCGCTGGGCCAGCCGCGCAGCTGGACCGACCACCTGCTGTGGCACCACGCCGCCCACACCGTGGACCTGTTCGCCTACCAGTGCGGCAGCCCGGTCGTGAAGGCCAACGCCATCCAGGGCCCGATACACCCGACGCTGGGCATTGCGATGGACATGTCCATCCAGCTCAAGGCCGCCAACGGCGCGATCTGCACGCTGAGCCTGTCGTTCAACAACGATGGCCCGCTGGGCACCTTCTTCCGCTACATCGGCGACACGGGCACCTACATCGCCCGCTACGACGACCTGGTCAACGGCAAGGAAGAGAAGATCGACGTGTCCAAGGTCGACGTGTCGATGAACGGCATCGAGCTGCAGGACCGCGAGTTCTTCGCCGCGATCCGCGAAGGCCGTGAGCCGAACTCCTCCGTGGCCCAGGTACTGCCCTGCTACCAGGTGCTGCACGACCTGGAGCAGCAGCTCAACGCGGGCTGAACCCTGAAGCTGCCGGCCGGCGCGGGGACAATCTCGCCCATGCAGATTTCCCAGCTCCGGCAGCGCCTTCGGGCCCTGGGCGCCAATGCGGCGCACGAGGCCCGCGTGCTGCGCCACTGGGCGCTCGCCAAGCCGCAGGACAGCGGTCGGCGGCGCAACCAGCACTACCTGCCCCAGGCCCTGATCCAGGCCCTGCCCGGCATCGAGGCCGAACTCGCCGGCTTGGCGCGCCTGCACAGCGTGCACCCCGGCGAGGACGGCTCCGAGCGCCTGCTGCTCAGCCTCGCCGACGGCCTGCTGGCCGAGAGCGTGCTGCTGCTGCGCGACGGCCTGTGCATCAGCAGCCAGGTGGGCTGCGCGGTGGGCTGCCGCTTCTGCATGACCGGGCGTGACGGCCTGCAGCGCCAGCTCAGCAGCGGCGAAATGGTCGCCCAGGTGGTGCAGGCCCGCGCGCGCCGGCCGGTCAAGAAGGTGGTGTTCATGGGCATGGGCGAGCCCGCCCACAACCTGGACGCCGTGCTGGAGGCCATCCAGCTGCTCGGCCACGAAGGCGGCATCGGCCACAAGCAGCTGGTGTTCTCCACCGTCGGTGACGAGCGCGCCTTCGACACCTTGATGGCCCTGGGCGAGGGCGACGCCAAGCCCGCACTGGCGCTGAGTCTGCACACGACGAAGCCCGAGCTGCGCGAGCACCTGCTGCCGCGCGCACCGCGCATCGCCCCGGCCGAGCTGGTGGCCTGCGCCGAGGCCTACGCCCGCGCCACCGGCTACCCAGTGCAATACCAGTGGACGCTGATGGACGGCGTCAACGACGGGCCCGACGAAATCGAAGGCCTCGTCCAGCTGCTGACCGGCACCTACGGCGTGCTCAACCTGATTCCCTACAACCAGGTGGACGGCCTGCCCTACCGCCGCCCCAGCTGGGAGCGCGCCGCCGAGATCGCCCGCACGCTGCACCGCCGCGGCATCCTGACCAAGCTGCGCCAGTCGGCCGGCCAGGACGTGGACGGCGGCTGCGGCCAGCTGCGCGCCCGCGTGCTCGCGCCGCACCGGCGTGGTGAGGTGGTGCCGATTCAGCCGGTTGCCCCGCAGCTCGCCGACTCGGAGGCATCGGGAGGGGCGGCATGACCAAGAAGCCCACACCGCTCAAGGCCACCGCAGACTCGGCCCCGCGAGCCCAACGTGGCCGAACCGACCGCGGGGCCCTGTTTCCGGTGGCGGTGTCGGCCAGTGACATGCCCGCAGACTACGCCGCCTGGCTGGCCGAGATCAAAGGCCGCATCCACGGCGAGCGCCTGCGCCTGGTGCTGGCCAGCAACAGCGTCATGGTGCTGCTGTATTGGGACATTGGCCAACGCATCCTGCACAAGCAGGCCGAACAGGCCTACGGCAGCAAGGTGGTGGACCGCCTGGCAGCAGACCTGCGCGAGGCTTTCCCCGACATGAAGGGCTTTTCGCCGCGCAACCTCAAATACATGCGGGCCTTCGCTGCGGCATGGCCGGATCGGGAGGTTGTGCAACGGACCGTTGCACAACTGACCTGGGGCCAGAACATCGTCTTGCTGGAAAAGCTCGATCAAGACCAGCACCGCCTCTGGTATGCCGCTCGCACGGTCGAGTACGGCTGGTCGCGCAACGTCCTGAGCCTTCAGATCGAAGGCCAAGCCCACCTGCGGCAAGGCCGGGCGCAGACCAACTTCCCGGCCACGCTGCCCGCCGCCGATTCCGACATGGCGGTGCAGATCTTCAAAGACCCCTACCTCTTCGACTTCCTGGGCACCGATGCGCCGCGCCGCGAGGCCGAACTGGAACGCGGCCTGGTCGCCCACATCCAGAAGTTCTTGTTGGAACTGGGCCAGGGCTTCGCCTTTGTGGGCCGGCAGGTGCACCTGGAAATCGGCGACGAAGACTTCTATCTCGACTTGCTGTTCTATCACCTCAAGCTGCGCCGCTATGTGGTCATCGAACTCAAGGCCCGCAAGTTCGAGCCCGGTGACGGTGCCCAGCTGGGCATGTACATGACGGCCGTGGACCGTCTGCTGGCCCACCCCGACGACCAGCCCACCCTGGGCCTGCTGCTGGTGCGAGAAAAGAACCGCGTGCTGGTGGAATACGCCCTGGCGGGCAGCACCCAACCGATCAGCGTGGCCGAGTGGGAAACCCAGCTCACCCGCGCACTGCCGCAGGAGCTCAAAGGCAGTCTGCCGAGCATTGAAGAGATAGAGGCGGAGTTGAGCAGGGACGTGCGGGGCGGGGATGAGTGAGTGGATTGAAACGACCGACGCCAACTTTCTAGCGAAGAACTGACCATGCACCAAAGACAACTCGGCCCCTTCCACGTCCACCCCGTCGGGCTGGGCTGCATGAACCTCAGCCACGCCTACGGCGTGCCGCCCTCGGCCGCCGATGCCGAGGCGCTGCTGCTGCGCGCGCTCGACCTGGGGGTGAACTTCTTCGACACCGCCGCGCTGTACGGCTTTGGCGCCAACGAGGAGCTGGTCGGCCGCGTGCTGGCGCCGCACCGCCACCGCTTCCTGCTGGCCAGCAAGTGCGGCATGACCGGCGTGGCGGGCGAGGACGGCGTCAAGCGCCGCGTCATCGACGGCCGCCCGGCGACGATCCGCGCCACCTGCGAGGAGGCCCTCCAGCGCCTGCGCACCGACGTGATCGACCTGTACTACCTGCACCGCCGGGACTTCTCGGTGCCCATCGAGGACTCGGTGGGCGCGCTGGCCGACCTGGTGCGCGCCGGCAAGGTCCGCACGATCGGTCTGAGCGAGGTCTCGGCCGACACGCTGCGCCGCGCCCACGCGGTGCACCCGATCACTGCGATCCAGACCGAGTACTCGCTGTGGACGCGCAACCCGGAGATCGCGGTGCTCGACGCCTGCCGCGAGCTGGGCGTGGCCTTCGTCGCCTTCAGCCCGCTGGCGCGTGGCTACCTGCCGGGCACGCTGCGCGACGTCGGCGGCTTCGACGCCAAGGACATCCGCCGCGCGATGCCGCGCTTCGCCCCGTCCAACTACGCCGCCAACCTGGCGCTGCTGGAGGGCTTCACCGCGCTGGCCGCCGAGGTGGGCTGCAGCCCGGCGCAGCTGGCGCTGGCCTGGGTGCTGGCGCAGGGCGAGCACGTGACGGTCATCCCTGGCACGACCTCGATCGCGCACCTGGAGGAAAACGTCGCCGCCGCCGACGTCGCCCTGACGCCCGAGCAGCTGGCGCGCGCCGGCGCGCTGATCGGCCGCCACAACGTGGCCGGCCCGCGCTACAACAGCGCCACGCAGACCGAGATCGACACCGAGGAGTTCCCGGCGTGATCGCGCGTCGCCGCCTCCTCGCCGCGGCACCGCTGCTGGCCGCCTCGGCCACCGGGGCCCTGACGGCGCCGGCCCGCGCGCAGGCCCCGGCCTTTCCGAGCCGGCCGATCACGGTCGTGGTGCCCTTCGCCCCCGGCGGTGTGGCCGACGTCACCGCGCGCAGCTACGGCCGCCTGCTGGCGGACAGCCTGGGCCAGCCCGTGGTGATCGACAACAAGCCCGGCGCGGGCGCCATCGCCGCCACGCAGGCGGTGCTGAAGGCCCCCGCCGACGGCCACACGCTGCTGCTGACCAGCAACGCCACCGCGGTGAGCGTGCACCTGATCCGCCGCCTGCCCTTTGACGTGACGCGCGACCTGGCACCCATCAGCACGCTGGGCTTCTTCGAGCTGGCCCTCGTCACCGGCCCCAACAGCCGCTTTCACAGCCTGGCCGAGCTGATCGCCTGGGGGCGCGCGAACCCGGGCAAGCTGACCTTCGGCAGCATCGCGCCGGGCAGCACGCAGCACCTGTCGGCGGTGCTGTTCAAGGCCCGCACCGGGCTGGACGCGGTGATCGTGCCCTACAAGGGCTCGCCCGCGGTGATCACCGCCGCGCGCACGGGCGAGATCGACCTGGGCTTCGAGATCCTCAGCCCCGTGCTGCCACAGCTGCAGGCCAAGGCGCTGCGGGCGCTGGCCGTCACCGGGCCGAAGCGCTTCGAGCTCCTGCCCGAGGTGCCCACCGCGCTGGAGCAGGGCGTTGCGCAGTACACCGTGGACAGCTGGAACGCGCTGGCCGCCCCGGTGGGCACACCGGCCGCGGTGATCGAACGCCTGCGCCGCGCGGTGCAGGAGGCGGCCCAGAACGCCGCCCTGCGCGCCAGCCTGCGCGACCTGGGCGTCAAGGCCCAGGCCGGCAGTCCCGCCGAGCTGCAGGCCCTGCTCGCCAGCGAAATCAAACACTGGGGCGAGGTCGTCAAGACCGCCCGCATCGAACCGGAGTGAGCGCCGAGATGGCCGACGTCCTGGGCAGCACCGCGCCCATCTTCCTGCTGATCGCGCTCGGCTATGCCGCGGTGCGCAGCGGTCAATTCCCCGCCGCGGGCCTGCCGACGCTGGCGGCTTTCGTGATCCGCTTCGCGCTGCCGGCGCTGGTGTTCAAGGCCCTGGCGCAGCGCGACTTCGCCGAGGTGCTCAACGCCCGCTACCTGCTGGCCTACACGCTGGGCTCGCTGCTGCCGCTGGCCGTGGGCCTGGCCTGGTCGCGCTGGGGCCGCGGCGAGAACCTGGAGCGCGCCGCCTTCGCCGGCATGGGCATGGCCTGCTCGAACACCGCCTTCGTCGGCTTTCCGGTGGCCCAGCAGGTGCTGGGCGCCGAGGCGGGCATCGGCCTGGCGCTGTGCATGATGGTCGAGAACCTGCTGATGATCCCGCTCTGCCTGGCCCTGGCGGACTCGGGCAGCGCCGCGCACGAGCGCTTCGGCAGCGCCTTCCGCCGCGCGCTGGCGGGCCTGCCGCGCAACCCGCTGATCCTGGCGATCACCGCCGGCTTCTTCTGCTCGATGGCGCGCCTGCACCTGCCCGCGCCGCTGGCGCGCAGCATCGACCTGCTGGCCGGCGCCTCGGCCGCCGGGGCGCTGTTCTTCATCGGCGGCACGCTGGTGAGCCTGTCGATGCGCGCGATGGCCGGCGAGGTGCTGCCGGTGGCGCTGGGCAAGCTGTTGCTGCACCCGCTGGCGGTGGCTGGCGCGCTCTGGCTGGTCGGGCCGGTGTCGGCGCCGCTGACGGCGGTGGCCATCCTGATGGCCGGCGCGCCGATGCTCAGCATCTACCCCGTCTTCGCGCAGAAGCACGGCCTGCAGGGCGTGTGCTCGGCGCGCATGGTCGGCACCACGCTGGCCTCCTTTGCCAGCATCGGTGCGCTGATCGCGCTGCTGCACCAGACCGGGCTGGCGCCCGCGCATTGAGGCCGCTCAGGTGCCGCAGAAGGTCTGGTAGCGCGCGGTGACCTCGACCGGCGCCGGCTGGGCGTAGCGTTCGCGGCCCGGCTGCTCGTCCCAGGGCGCCTGCACCGCGGCGAGCAGGCGCTCGAAGGGGGCGAGGTCGCCGGTGTCGGTCGCGGCCTCCAGCGCCTCCTCGACGCGCTGGTTGCGCGGGATGATCCAGGGGTTGACCCGGTGCATCGCCGCGTGGCGCTCGGCCGCGGCCTGAGCTGGATCGCGTCCCGCGGCGGCGTCCTCGGCTGCGTAGCGCGCGCGCCAGCGGGACGCGATCCAGCTCAGG
>DAOLLE010000045.1:0-11781 GCA_035331205.1 Burkholderiaceae bacterium | reverse complement strand
CAGCGCGCAGGCCGCCGGCGCGCCGTCGAAGGCGCTGCGCCCGGCCTGCTGGAAGGCCGCCTGGCGCCCCAGGTTGAAGCGGCGGTAGCGCTCCAGCCCCGCCTGCTCCTGGTTGATGCGCGGCAGGTAGTTCCACAGCCGCAGCAGCTGAGGCGTGCCGGCCCGGGCCAGCGCCGCAAACAGCCGCGTGTAGGCCGCGTGCGACAGCGCCTCCAGATCCGCCGCGGCGGACTCGGGCAGCTGCAGGCGGCCAAAGGTCCACTCGCCGTCGCAGCGCCAGCGCAGTCCCTGTCCGTCGTCCATCGCAGTGATGGCCGCCGGCTGCGGCCCGCTGCTCCAGATGTGGTCCTGCGGGCAAGCTCCGCCCGCGCCACCGGCGAGCAGGCGCAGCGGCGGCTCGTAGTCGCAGTGGCCCAGCGCCACGACCTGGTCACCCGGGGCCTGGAAACCCGCCGTGCTCCGGCCGACCTGCAGCACGCGCCGCGGCTCAGCCACCCGACGCTCCAGCCCCCTCGGCGGCCTCGACCTGCACCGGCACCCGGGCGGCCAGCGCGCACATCAGCTCGTAGGAAATGGTGCCAGCCGCGCGCGCCACCTCGTCGATGGGCAGCAGGCTGCCGTGGGGGCCCTGGCCCCAGAGCGTGACCTCGCTGCCGATGGCGGCGCCCGGCACCGGCGTCAGGTCCACCGCCAGCATGTCCATCGACACGCGGCCGACCGTGCGGGTGCGGATACCATCGACCAGCACCGGCGTGCCCGGGCCGTCGTGGCCGCCGGGCGCGTGGCGCGGGTAGCCGTCCGCGTAGCCACAGGCGACGATGCCGATGCGCATCGCCCGCGGCGCGCGATAGGCGCTGCCGTAGCCGACGCTGTCGCCGCACTGCAACTCCTGCGTGGCGATCAGGCGCGACTTCAGCGACATCGCGGGGCGCAGGCGCCAGTGCGCGGCGTCGTGCTCGGGGAAGTCCGGCGCGCTGCCGTAGGTCAGGATGCCCGCTCGCACCCAGTCGGCGCGCACGTCCAGGCGCTCGCCGTGGCGCAGGATGGCCGCGCTGTTGCTGAGCGAACGCTCGCCCGGTAGGTCCTGTGTGGCCTCGGCGAAGGCGCGCAGCTGGTAGGCGATGCCGTCCTCAGGTCCGTTGCCACCGTCGCGGGTCGCGTCGGCGTCGGAAAAATGCGTCACCAGCGAGATCTCGTCGACCTGCGGCAGCGCGTTCAGCCGCGCCCAGGCGCTGCGCAGCGCCGGGCCGCGAAAGCCCAGGCGGTTCATGCCGCTGTTCATCTTCAGGAAGACGCGGTGCGGCTGGTGCGTCTTGTGCGCCGCCAGCCAGGCGATCTGCTCGTCGCAGTGCACCACGTGCCAGAGGCCCAGCCGCGAGCAGAGTTCCAGGTCGCGGGCCTCGAAGGCGCCTTCGAGCAGCAGGATGGGGCCGCGCCAACCGAGCGCGCGCACCCGCTCGGCCTCGGCCAGGTCGAGCATCGCCATGCCATCGGCCGCCAGCAGACCCGGCCAGACGCGCTCGATGCCGTGGCCGTAGGCGTTGGCCTTGATCACGGCCCAGAGTCGGGTGTCGGGCGCCTGGCGGCGCGCCTCGGCGAGGTTGTGGGCGACGGCGTCCGGATGGATCAGGGCAAGAATGGGCCGGGGCATGTCAGGGATTGTGCCAGTCGACCACCGCATGGGCGTGCGCCGCGGACCTGCACGACAGGCCGCATGCTATAACCCGCGCCGCGTTCAAAGACCGCCGCCCGCGAGGCCGGCTCCGACCGGGAGCCCGCTGCGACGCGACGTGGTCTGGCGGATTCACCCGGCGCCGGATGAAAAAAGGCTTTCACACCATCATGTCAGCGCAGTTCTTCAGCTCGCTGGCAGACAACGCGTTGTTCGTCGCCGCCGTCGAGATGCTGCGCAGCTCCGGGGCCGGTGAATGGCAACGCGCGGCGCTGGTGCCGATGTTCGCGCTGTTCTACGTGATCCTGGCGCCCTTCGTCGGCGCCTTCGCGGACTCGATCCCGAAAGGCCGGGTGATGTTCTTCTCGAACAGCATCAAGGTCGTCGGCTGCGTGATGATGCTCTTCGGCGCCCACCCGCTGCTGGCCTACGCGGTGGTGGGCTTGGGTGCGGCGGCCTACTCGCCGGCCAAGTACGGCATCCTGACCGAGCTGCTGCCGCCATCGCAACTGGTCAAGGCCAACGGCTGGATCGAGGGGCTGACGATCGCCTCGATCATCCTGGGCGTGCTGCTGGGCGGCCAGCTGATCGGCGCGCACGTGGCGCCCCACCTGCTGGCGCTGGACTTCCCGATGATCGACACCGGCGTGGACACGCCGGCCGAAGCCGCGATCGCCTCGCTGGTCACGCTGTACATCATCGCAGCGATCTTCAACCTCTACATCCCGCGCACCGACGCCGAGCTCGAACCCATGCCCGGCGAGCCGCTGCAGCTGGTGCGCGACTTCGCCGACTGCAACGCAAGGCTGTGGAACGACAAGCTCGGCCAGATCTCGCTGGCCACCACGACGCTGTTCTGGGGCGTGGGCGGCAACCTGCGCTACATCGTGCTGGCCTGGGCCGCGGCGGCGCTGAACTACGGCGTCACCAAGGCCACCTCGCTGGTCGGCGTGGTGACCATTGGCACCGCCGTCGGTGCGGTGGTCGCCTCGGTGGCGATGAAGCTGGACAAGGCACCCAAGACCATCCCGCTGGGCGTCGGCATGGGCCTGCTGCTGGTGGGCATGGTCTTCATCGACAACGTCTGGGTGGCCGCGCCCTTCCTGATCCTGCTGGGCGCCTTCGGCGGCTTCCTGGTCGTGCCGATGAACGCGCTGCTTCAGCACCGCGGTCACAACCTGATGGGCGCCGGTCGCTCGATCGCGGTGCAGAATTTCAACGAGCAGGCCTGCATCCTGGCGCTCGGCGCGTTCTATTCCGGCCTGACCAAAGCCGGCCTCTCGGCCTTCGGCGCGATCACGCTGTTCGGCCTGCTGGTGGCCGGCGCGATGGCGCTGATCGGCCGCTGGCACCGGCGCAACCGGGTCCAACACCGCGAGGAGGTCGAACGCCTGCTCGCGATCGCGCGCAGCGACGGCCACTGACGCGGCGCGGGTCGCCCGGCGCCGAGCGTCAGAGCCCCAGAAGCGCGGTGGGCTCGAAGGTGCGCTCGAAGGCCGGGTCGTGCTGCGCCAGCACCCGCAGCAGGTCCCCCTCGTCCAGTGGCGCCCCCAGGTAGGCGTCACAGCCGGCGAAGCTGGCGCGGATGCGATCGATCGCCGCATGCCGGCGCACCAGCGCCACCACCACCGGCGCCAGTCCGCTCAGCGTCGGGTGGCGCTCGATACCGCGGCAGGCCCGCAGGCTCTGCAGGCCGTCCTGCCCCATGCCGAGGAAGACGAAGCCGTAGGTGGTCTTCGCGCTGGCCTGCAGCGCGGCATCGACGCTCGGCGCCAGCGCGACGCGGTAGCCGTAGCGCTGCAGCAGATCGTGCAGCAGGCGCCGCTCGGCCGGGCTGGAGCTGACCACCAGCACCTCGTCGAGCCGCAGTTCGCCCTCGACCAGCACGGTGTTGCTGAAGCCGGAGCTGCGGTGGAAGTCCTGCACCACCGCGCAGGCATCGGCGGCCAGCTGGCGCACCCGCCCGCTCGGACGCGAATGCCGCGCCGCCGGCGCCCGCAGCAGCCCCGCCGAGCGCACCGCCTGAACGGTCTGAGCCGCCTGCGCCACCTGAGCGGACACCCGAGCCGAGGGCGCCGCACGCCCTGCCCAACGGCGTGCGCGCTGCCCGGCCAGCGCATCCAGCGCGCGGCGGATCTGCAGCGCATCCACCGGCCGCGCCAGGTGGGCGCCCGCCGTCATCGGCGCGCAGGCCCCGCCGACGAACACCGCATCGGGCACCCGGCCGCTGCGACCCACCGCATAGATCGCCGCAGGCTGGTCCGCATCGGCCACGATCAGGTCGCAGGCCATCAGCTGCGACGCGTCGTAGACCACCGCCAGCCCTGGCGTGCACAGGCGAAAGAAGCTCTCGAGCGTGCTGCGCTCGAAGGCACTGAACCCGATGATGGCGACCCTCGGCACGGCATTCACCTCGGTTACTCCCCGGAGGACGATTGGGTGTGAGGATTCTTCGTTTTTGTAACCAGACGCGTCAAGGCGATGCGCCCCCCGGACCCGGGGCCGCCACCCCTGCCTGGGTGGCCCGACGCTGGGGCTGCCGCCGCGGCCGATAATTGCGGCCCCACGTTTTCTTCCCGGGCCGCCTCCCGGCCGCCCACTGGAGCCCCACGATGTTCGAACACGTCGAACCCTACGCCGGCGACCCGATCCTCACGCTGAACGAGAATTTCCAGAAAGATCCCCGGCCGGGCAAGATCAACCTGTCCATCGGCATCTACTTCGACGACGCCGGCCGCCTGCCGGTGATGGACGCGGTGCGCACGGCCGAAGCCGCCATGCTCGGCCACATCGGCGCCAAGCCCTACCAGCCGATGGTGGGCGCGGCCAACTACCGCGAGCAGGTCCAGGCCCTGCTGTTCGGCGCCGCTCACCCGCTGCTGGCCGCCGGCCGCGTGGCGACCATCCAGACGCTGGGCGGCTCCGGTGGCCTGAAGGTGGGCGGCGACTTCCTCAAGCGCTGGTTCCCGCAGTCGCAGGTCTGGGTCAGCGACCCCACCTGGGACAACCACCGCGCGATGTTCGAGGGCGCGGGGTTCACCGTGAACACCTACCCCTACTACGACGCGGCCACCGGCGGCCTGCGCTTCGACGCGATGCTCGACGCGCTGCGCGGCCTGCCCAAGCGCAGCATCGTGCTGCTGCACGCCTGCTGCCACAACCCCACCGGCGTGGACCTGACGCGCGAACAGTGGACCACCCTGATCCCGGTGCTGGCCGAGCGCGAGCTGCTGCCCTACGTGGACATCGCCTACCAAGGCTTCGGTGACGGCGTGGAGGAAGACGCCTTCGCCATCCGCGCCATCGCCGACGCTGGCCTGCCCTGCTTCATCGCCAACAGCTTCTCCAAGAGCTTCTCGCTCTATGGCGAGCGCGTCGGCGGCCTGAGCGTGATCTGCCCGACCGCCGCCGAAACCCAGCTGGTGCTCGGCCAGCTGCAGGTGGCCGTGCGAAAGAACTACTCCAGCCCGCCCACCCACGGCGGCCAGATCGTCGCCCGAGTGCTCGGCACGCCCGAGCTGCGCGCCAGCTGGGACGCCGAGCTCGGCGGCATGCGCAGCCGCATCAAGACCATGCGCCAGCGCCTGCACGACGTGCTGGCGGCCAAGCTGCCTGGCCGCGACTTCGGCTACTTCCTGACCCAGCGCGGCATGTTCAGCTACACCGGGCTGAGCGCCGAGCAGGTGGACGTTCTGCGCGAGCAGCACGGCGTCTACCTGGTGCGCTCCGGACGCATGTGCGTCGCCGGCCTGAACTCGTCGAATGTGGACGCGACCGCCGAGGCGATGGCGAAGGTGCTGGCGGGCTGAGCGCTGCGGGGCACCTATGATCGCGCCCCGATGCGTCCGAACCGTCGTGCCTGGCTGGCGAATCTGTCCCGCGCCGCCGCCCTGCTGGCGGCGACTCGCGTCTGGGCGAACGGATCGACGGTCCCGGCTGGCGGCGCGAACCCCCGGCCCGGTTCTGCGGGCTACCCCTTCACGCTGGGCGTGGCCAGCGGGCAGCCCCGCAGCCACAGCGTGGTGCTCTGGACCCGCCTGGCGCCCAGGCCCTACGCGCCGTTCGGGGGCCTGACGCCGCAGCCGGTCGTGCTGCGCTGGCAGCTGGCGCTGGACGAGGGGTTCGGGCGCATCCTGCGCGAAGGCGAGGTGATCGCCCACGCCGAGCTGGCGCACAGCGTGCGGGTGCGGGTCGACGGGCTACCCAGCGCCCGTGCGTTCTTCTACCGCTTCATCGCGGGCGACGCGGTCAGCCCGATCGGCCGCACCCGAACGGCCCCGGCCGAGGCCGATGACCCCGGCCGGCTGCGCTTCGCGCTCGCGTCCTGCCAGCACTACGAGCAGGGCTGGTACGCCGCCCACCGCGAGATGGCCGGGCGGGAGCTGGACTTCGTGCTCTTCGTCGGCGACTACATCTACGACAACAGCAACCCGAAATTCATCGTCCGCCCCCACGAGGTGGAGAGCCAGCCCTGCAGCGTCGAGGCCTTCCGCGCCCGCTACGCCACTTACAAGCTCGACCCCGACCTGCAGGCCAACCACGCGGCGCACCCCTGGATCGTCACCTGGGACGACCATGAGGTCCGCAACGACTACGCCGCGGCCTTCGGCATCGGCGAGCTGTCGGCGGCCGAGTTCCTGCAGGTGCGCACGGCGGCCTACCAGGCCTACTTCGAGCACCAGGCGCTGCTGCCCGAGCAGCAACCGGTGGACGGTGCGCTGCGACTGCACGACCGCTTCACCTGGGGCCAGCTGGCCGAGATCTGGACGCTCGACGGGCGCCAGTACCGCAGCCGTCAGGCCGGCAACGACCACCACGACGCGGGCGGCACCCTGGTCTGGCGCAGTGCCGAGTTGCGCGATCCGCAGCGCACGATGCTGGGCGAGGCGCAGGAGCGTTGGCTGCAGCAGGGCCTGGTCGGCAGCCAGCGGCGCTGGAAGCTGATCGGCCAGGGCACGCAGATCTGCCCGAGTGGCGTGGACACGCCGGCGGGCCGCATCGTCTACACCGACGGCTGGGACGGCTATGCGCCGGCGCGCGAGCGTCTGCTCAGCGGCATCGCCGAATCCGGTCAACGCGATGTGCTGCTGCTGGGCGGCGATGTGCACCGCCACGTCGCGGCACGGCTGCGCGCGCGCCCCGAGGACCCGCGCTCGCCAGTGGTGGCCAGCGAGTTCGTGACCAGCTCGATCACCACGCGGGGCGCCTCGAACACGAAAACCGCGTGGATGCGACGCTGCAATCCGGACATCGTCCACGCTCGCAGTGACGAGCGTGGTTACATGTTGTGCGAACTCGACAAACTGTCGCTACACTGTGACGCCAGAGCAACGGCCTTTCCGGTCGCCGCGGCGGCAACCCTGCACAGCCAGGCGCGCTTCGTGGTGGAAGCGGGACGGGCCGGTCCGCAGCCCGGCTGACCATCGGCCCCGTCTGCGTACCGACCTGGGCAGCGGCTCCATGCTCCGGAGCCGGCGGGCTGGTCCGCCGGACCGACCAGAGCATCCGGCCCGTCTTGGACGGGAGGAGGGAGTGTCGATCATGTCCGCGTCTCCGACCTGGCCGCGCTGGTTCGGCCGCCTGAAGGCGGCAGGTGCTGCTCGTCGCCGCACCGCCTCGCCCGACTTCGCCGACCACGGCACCGCCTTTGGCTTGGACCTCAGCCTGGCACAGCTCGCCCGCAACGAGCCCCTGCTGCCCGGCGCCGCCACGACCGACGACAAGCCAACCGGCGCGGCCAGCGCCGCGTCGCGTCCGACCCGCTGACGGCGTCGCCAAAGAGATCCGACCTGCGGCGCGCCGCTTGCGCTGCGTTATGCGCCTCCGTGCGCCGCGGCGTGGACTGTGTGCGCTTCAGCGGATCAGCAGCACCGGCGTCTTGCAGGCGGCCAGCACGCGCGTGGTTACCGAGCCCATCACCAGTGTGCCCAGCTCGGAGTGGCCGTGCGAGCCCATCATGATGAGGTCGAAGTCGCCCTCCTCCGCGGTGCGCGCGATCACGTCGGCCACCGGGCCGGTCTTGCTGAGGTAGGTCGCCGGGACGCCCTGACGGTCCAGGAAGCTGCGGAAGGTGTTGAGCGTGCGATCACCTTCGTCCGCGTAGTAGTTGAACAGCAGCTCGCGGTCCAGCACCGCCGCAGCGCGCGGCGGCAGCGCCTGGACGACGGTGAGCACGGTGAACGCATGGCCGGACAGCCACTCGTCATGTGCAGCCCAGTAGGCCACCATGCGCTTGGTGTACTCGCTGCCGTCCACACAGACCAGAATCTTCATGCCGGGCCCCACAGGTTCGATGGCTGACCTCGCCGAAACAAGTGCGCCAGTCTCGCAGCGGTCCGGCCGCGGTGGTTGCGGCACGTCAAGCTGGCGCGCCGCGGGTGGCTGCGCCAAGGGTTCACCACAGTTCAGCCTGTGACGCCTGCCGCGCCAGCGCGGGTCGCTCGGCGCCACCGCCCGGCCGCGTGGCTGCCTGACCGCGCTAGCGCGCTAGCGCCCAAACACCCTGGCGCCGCAGCAGGCTCAGCCGGCCTGCTTGCCGTGGCACTGCTTGAACTTGCGGCCGCTGCCGCAGGGGCAGGGGTCGTTGCGGCCGACCTTCGGGCCGTCGCGGCGCACGGTGGCGACCTTGACCATGTCGGCGCGGGCCAGGTCGGCGAGCTCGATGACGTTGCCCACCAGGTCCTCGATCGCCGCGTCCAGCGACTTCAGCGGGTGCTCCTGGTCCAGCGCCTTGGTGTAGGCCTGCTCGTCCTCGCTCTGCTCGGGCAGGTGGCGCCTCACGCAGGCCAGCAGGTCCGGCACCTCGGCAGCGCTCAACTCCTCCAAGCCATGGAAGTGGTTCAGCGCATGCTCGAAACCGATCACCCAGGGCGCCAGTGCGCCCTGGATCGCCGCGGCTCCAGCCATCGGCTGGCCGTCGTCGTCCACCGGCTCCATCACCAGCGGATCGAACCAGCCCTGCTCGATGAAGGTGTGCTGCAGCGCGTCGAAGCGCTTTTGCACCAGCGCGCACAGGCGCTCGTGCTTGGCCGCATGCCAACCGGCGGTGTCGGCGGTCAACACCTGGCCGAGGGCCTGGCCGTCGTCGTCCTGCGAGCCCAGGTTCCAATCGCAGGCGGGCGGCAGCCAGAGGTCGCGCTCGATGCGCGCGGGCTGGCAGAGCACGCCGCAGAGGTAGCCGTCGAGCATCACCACGTCGAGGGATTCGAGCGGTTCCGGGATGGCCGCCAGCAGGTCGTCGAGTTCGCGGATCTCCGCGTCGTTCAGGTCGGCAGGGGAGTGGGACATGGTGGTGCGCAGGTGGGCGAAGACGCCGACACAAGCCGGTGCAAAAGCCGTGATTGTGCCGGGCGCTAGGATGGCGGGATGGGAAACCGCCTCACTCAAATCAGCACCCGCACCGGCGACGACGGCAGCACCGGCCTCGGCGACGGCAGCCGGGTACCCAAGGACCACCGGCGCATCCAGGCCATCGGGGATGTGGACGAGCTCAACTCGAACCTCGGCGTGCTGCTGGCCGAACCGCTGCCCGCCGATGTGCGCGAGCTGCTGGTGACGATCCAGCACGAGCTTTTCAACCTGGGCGGCGAGCTGTCCATCCCCGGCTTCGAGCTGCTGAAGTCCGACGCGGTGCAGTCACTCGACGCGGCGTTGGAACGATACAACAGCGCGCTGCCACGGCTGCAGGAGTTCATCCTGCCCGCGGGCACGCGCAGTGCGGCCATCGCGCACGTCTGCCGCACGGTGGCCCGCCGCGCCGAGCGAGCGGTGGTCACGCTCGGGGCGACCGAGCCGGTCAACGACGGGCCGCGGCTGTACCTGAACCGGCTGTCGGACCTGCTCTTCGTGCTGGCCCGGGTGCTCAACCGCGCCAACCTGGACGGCCTGGGCGGCGACGACGTCTACTGGCGCAGCGAGCGCCTGGCCCGCGGCGCCGAGTGAGCAGCGGACGCCGCAGCGTCAGTAGTTGACGCTGCGGTTCGTCAGGTCGATGCGCACCAGGCTGCGCTGCGTGGCGGCGATCACCGCCTCCGCGAACTGTCGGGCCCAGGCGGCGTCGGCAAAGCGGTCGTCACCGGCCGCGTCCACGATCGCCAGCAGCTTGTCGGCGATCAGCACCTTGCCGGAGGCGCGCAGCGGCTCGCACTCGAGCTCGAGGAACTGCGCGTCCAGCCAGGCGCGGGCCGCCCAGTTGTCGAGGGAGGTTTCCACCGACCATTGCCGACCCTGTTCGGGCCCGAAACTGACCAACACCTCGCCTTGCATAGCGGCACTCTCCGGATTCGGTTGCTGAAAACCTTGGGTTGAATCCGGTGATGCTACCGCCTCAGCCGCGCCGCGCCTTCACCGCCCGATGCAGGATTTCCAGCAGTTGCTCGGAATCCTCCCAGCCGATACAGGCGTCGGTGATGCTCTGGCCGTAGGTGAGCTGGGCCACCTTGTCCTTGCCTGGGGTGAACTTCTGCGCCCCGCCGACCAGGTGGCTCTCGACCATCACGCCGAAGACCTGCCGGCTGCCGCCGGCGATCTGGTCGGCGATGTCGCGCGCCACCACCATCTGCCGCTCGTGCTGCTTGCTGCTGTTGGCGTGGCTGAAGTCCACCATCACGCGCGGCTCGAGCTTGGCGCCTTCGAGCTCCTTGACCGCTGCGGCGACGCTGGCGGCGTCGTAGTTGGTGGTCTTGCCGCCGCGCAGGATGACGTGGGTGTCCTTGTTGCCCTTGGTGGTGACGATCGACACCTGGCCGTTCTTGTGCACCGACAGGAAGTGGTGCGGACGCGACGCCGCCTGGATCGCATCGATGGCGATCTTCAGGTTGCCGTCGGTGCCGTTCTTGAAGCCCACCGGCGCCGACAGGCCCGACGACAGCTCGCGGTGCACCTGGCTTTCGGTGGTGCGGGCACCGATCGCGCCCCAGCTGATCAGGTCGCCGATGTACTGCGGCGAGATCACGTCGAGGAACTCGCTGCCCGCGGGCATGCCCAGGCGGTTGATGTCCAGCAGCAGCTGGCGGGCGATGCGCAGGCCCTCGTCGATGCGGTAGCTCTCGTCGAGGTAGGGGTCGTTGATCAGGCCCTTCCAGCCCACCGTGGTGCGCGGCTTCTCGAAGTACACGCGCATCACCACCTCCAGCGTGCCGGCGTACTTCTGGCGCAGCGGCAGCAAGCGGCGGGCGTACTCCAGCGCGGCGGCCGGGTCGTGGATCGAGCAAGGGCCGATGACCACCAGCAGCCGGTCGTCCTGGCCGTGCAGCATGTGGCGGATCGACTTGCGCGTCTCGGCCACCAGGGTCTCCACCGCGGTGCCGCGGATCGGGAAGAAGCGGATCAGGTGTTCGGGGGGCGGCAGCGGGGTCACGTCGTGGATCCTTTCGTCATCGGTCTGCGAGGTCTTGTCCACGGGGGCCGACCACTGGTCGGCGGTCGGGCGGGCGGCTTTGGCGTTCATGACGAAGGTCTCCGGGAGAAAGGGGGGTGAAGATCGAAACGAGAGGGGGCGGAAGGGGCAAAAAAAAACCGCCGGGGCTTCCGGCGGTTTCCTGGATCTGCGAGCGTTCTGCTAGGGCTGTACGCTGGCCTCTCCTCCGCCGGTGCGGTGCGAGAACCAAAAGTAAAAGCCGAAGAAGAAGGCCGGGCGATGCATAGCGGCGAAATGTAGCACGTCGAACTTGGCACGAGGCTGACGGCGAACCCGCAGCCCCCCCACCACGGGGCTCAGGCGGTGCCGCCCACCGTCAGGCCGTCGATGCGCAGCGTCGGCTGGCCCACGCCCACCGGTACGCTCTGGCCTTCCTTGCCGCACACGCCCACGCCCGTGTCGAGCGCCAGGTCGCGGCCGATCATCGACACGCGCTGCATCGCCTCCGGGCCGTTGCCGATCAGCGTGGCGCCCTTGACCGGGTAGAGGATCTTGCCCTTCTCGACCCAGAAGGCCTCGCTGGCCGAGAAGACGAACTTGCCGCTGGTGATGTCCACCTGCCCGCCGCCGAAGTTGGTGGCGTACAGGCCGCGATCGATCGACGCGATGATCTCCTGCGGGTCCCGGTCGCCGGCGAGCATGTAGGTGTTGGTCATGCGCGGCATCGGCACGTGCGCGTAGCTCTCGCGCC
>DAOLLE010000044.1:0-11851 GCA_035331205.1 Burkholderiaceae bacterium | reverse complement strand
CACAGCGAGGACTACGAGTTCACCTGCGGCACGCTGAGCAACGGCAGCAAGGAGGTCGAGTTCCGCATCGAGGTGGATCGCATGGCCAAGCGCTACTCGATCACCACCGACGAGCTGCTCGAGCTCAAGGGCCGCGCCGCCAAGCTGTTCTCCGCGCCGCCTCCGGGGGCCCAGCCCGCGGCCCCGGCGAAGAAGACGGCCCGCAAGACGGCCGCCAAGACCACGCGTCGCTGAGCCGCTGAGCCGCTGAGCGGCGTCACCTAAGAGGGCGTGCCGACCTGCGCTGCCTCGGCCAGGCGCGTGCGCCCCAGCCCCAGCAATTCGTCCAGGAAGGTGCGGATCGCGCGGGTCTGGTAGCGGTCGGGCATGTGCAGCACCACCATGTGCGTGCCGAAGATCGACAGCCGCCAATCGGCCAGCAGCAGGCGCAGCCGGCCGCTGGCGATGTCCGCGGCCACCACGTAGTCGGGCAGCAGCCCGATGCCCAGGCCGGCGCCCACCGCCTGGTGCAGGAACTGGAAGTTCTCCGACATCAGCGTCGGCTCCAGCGCCACCTCGTGGCGCTCGCCGCCGCGGTAGGCCGCCAGCCGCAGTGAGCGGCCCGACACCCCCGCGGTGAGCACCGGCGCCTGGCTCAAGGCCTCTGGCGCGTCGGGCAGCGGGTTCGCCGCGACCCACTCCGGCGCCGCGCAGGCCAGGTGCCGCACCGCGCCGAGCGTGTGCGCCACAAGTCCAGGCGGCGGCTCGCTCATCACCCGCACCGCCAGGTCCACCTCGTCGCGCAGCAGGTCGTCGACGCGGTTGTCGAACAGCACGTCCAGCACGATGCCCGGGTGGCGGCGCTTGAAGTCGATCAGCCAGGGCGCCAGCACCACCTGGCCGAAGCCGGTGGGCACGCCCAGGCGCACTCGGCCGTGCAGGCCCTGGCTCAGGCTGGCCAGCGCCTCCTGCGCCGCGCTCAGCTCGCCCTGAATCGCCCGGCCGTGCTGCAGCAGGCGCAGCCCCGCCTCGGTGGGCTCGACGCGCCGCGTGGTGCGCCGCACCAACTGCATGCCCACCGCGCGCTCGAGCTGATTCAGGTGGTAGCTGACGTTGGCGCGCGTCATCTTCAGCTTGCGCGCGGCCTGGCTGAGGTTGCCGGCGTCGAGGATGTCGACCAGCAGGGTCAGGGCGGAGGCATCCAGTGGGGTCATGGCGACGTCATGGCGGGGCAAACTGTCAAAGCGTGTTTGACGGTTTGTCAATGTTTGCTGGAATTGTCAAACGAACTGCGACGGCGAACAATCCACGCGGTTCCACCCTTCGACCAGGATCCGCCATGTCCCGTCACGCGCTGTCCGGTTCTTCCCGTCGCCAGATTCTGGCGGCCCTTGCTGCACTCGCCCTGGGCGGTGGGCACGTCACGGCGCAGGCCCAGGCCCCCAAGCCGATGACGATGGTCGTGCCCTTTCCGGCCGGAGGCACCACGGACATCCTCGGGCGCATCATGGCCCGCCAGCTCGGGCTGCGCCTGGGCGAGACGATCGTGGTGGACAACAAGCCGGGCGCCGGCGGCGGCATCGGCACCGGGCTGGTCGCCAAGGCGCCGGCCGATGGCCGCACACTGCTGCTGGGCACCATCGGCACGCACTCGATCAACCCCGCCCTGTACAAGAAGCTGCCCTACGACCCGGTGAAGGACTTCATCCCCGTCACGCTGGTCGCGATGGTGCCCAACGTGCTGGTGGTGCCGGCCAACTCGCCGCTGCGCAGCGTCAAGGACGTGATCGCCCAGGCCAAGGCGCAGCCGGGCAAGCTCAGCTACGCGTCGGCTGGCAACGGCACCTCGATCCACCTCTCGGGCGCGATGTTCGAGCAGGTTGCCCAGGTCGATATGCAGCACGTGCCCTACCGCGGCAGCGCGCCGGCGGTGACCGACCTGATCGGCGGGCAGACGGCGATGATGTTCGACAACCTGCCCTCGGCGATGCCGCACATCAAGAGCGGGGCGCTGCGTGCGCTGGCCGTGACCTCGGCCGTCCGGGCGGCGTCGCTGCCGGATCTGCCCACCATCGCCCAGGCCGGCCTGCCGGGCTACGAGGCCAGCTCCTGGTTCGGCCTGTGGCTGCCCGCGGGCACGCCGGCCGCGGTGGCGGCGAAGATCGGCAGCGAGGCCCGTGCGATCCTGGCCGACCCCGAGGTGCGCCGCCAGATGCTGGAGCAGGGCGCCGAGGCCGCGCCGATGACCAGCGAGCAGTTCGCCGCCTTCATCGCCGCCGAGTCCGCCAAGTGGGGCAAGGTGGTGCGCGACGCCAAGGTCACGCTGGACTGAGCACCGCCATGGGCGCCCTCAGCCACGTCCGCGTGCTGGACCTCACGCGCATCCTCGCCGGGCCCTGGTGCACCCAGACGCTGGCCGACCTGGGCGCGGACGTCGTCAAGGTCGAGCGCCCGGGCGTGGGCGACGACACCCGCCAGTGGGGCCCGCCCTACGCCCGCGATGCGCAGGGGCAGGACAGCAGCGAGGCCGCCTACTACCTGGCCATCAACCGCAACAAGCGCTCGGTGACCATCGACATCGCCCGGCCCGAGGGCCAGGCGCTGCTGCGCGAGCTGGCGTTGCAGAGCGACGTGCTGGTGGAGAACTACAAGGTCGGCCAGCTGGCCCGTTACGGGCTGGACTGGGCGAGCCTGCACGCGCTGAACCCGCGCTTGATCTACTGCTCCATCACCGGCTTCGGCCAGACGGGGCCTTACGCCCAGCGCGCGGGCTACGACTTCATCGTGCAGGGCATGGGCGGCTTCATGAGCGTGACCGGCGAGCGCGACGCGTTGCCCGGCGGTGGGCCGCAGAAGGCCGGCGTCGCGGTGGCGGACCTGTTCACCGGCGCGCACGCGGCGATCGCCATCCTCGCCGCCCTGGTGCACCGCGACCGCACGGGCGAGGGCCAGCACCTCGACCTGGCGCTGCTGGACGTGCAGGTGGCGATGATGGCCAACATGGCCAGCAACTACCTGGCCTCCGAACGGGCGCCGCAGCGCTGGGGCAACGCGCACCCCAACATCGTGCCCTACCAGGTGTTCCAGGCCAGCGACGGCTGGGTGATCGTCGCGGCGGGCAACGACGGGCAGTACCGCCAGTTCGTCACCGTCGGCGGTGAGCCGGCGCTGGCCGACGACGAGCGCTTCGACAGCAACCCCAAGCGCGTGCGCCGCCGCGATGAGCTGGTGCCGCTGCTGGCGGCGATGGTGCGCCGCCAGAGCCGGGCCTTCTGGATCGAGCGGCTCGAAGCCGCCGGCGTGCCCTGCGGCCCGATCAACGACCTGGCCGATGTCTTCGCCGATCCACAGGTGCTGGCCCGCGACCTGAAGCTCACGCTGCCGCACCCGACGGCCGGCTCGGTGTCGGTGGCTGGCAGCGCGCTCAAGCTCGGCGCCACGCCGGTGGAGTACCGACGCCCGCCGCCGCTGCTGGGCGAGCACACCGACGAGGTGCTGGCCGAGCGCCTCGGGCTGGATGCCGCGCGCATCGCCCAACTGCGCGAGCGCGGCGTGCTGTAGCTGTTGGGGTAGCGGCCGACCGCGCTGCCTCCGTTTTCAATTTCCCCCCCCGATTCCCCTCCGACCCCACCCGTGCCGCGAGCGGCCGAAGCCCACCATGACCGCATCCATCAACGCCCTCTACGAACTGCACGGCAGCGCTGCCGACGCCACCGCGAACGTCGCCGTGGTCACCCTGTCCAACCCGCCCGTCAACGGCCTGGGCCTGGCGCTGCGCCGGCAGATCCACGCCGCCGTCACCGCCGCGCAGGCCGACGCCGCCGTGCGCGCCATCGTGCTGGTCGGCAGCGACAAGGCCTTTTCCGGCGGCGCGGACATCCGCGAGCTGGGCACGCCCGCGCAGCTGACCGAGCCGCTGCTGCGCGACGTGCTGGCCGCCGTGGAGTCCTGCGCCAAGCCGGTGGTCGCGGCCATCTCGGGCGTCTGCCTGGGCGGCGGCCTGGAGCTGGCGCTGGCCTGCCAGCATCGTGTGGCACTGGCTGCGGCGCAGCTGGGTCTGCCCGAGGTGAAGCTGGGGCTGATCCCCGGCTCCGGCGGCACCCAGCGCCTGCCGCGCCTGCTGCCGCTGGCGCAGGCGGCGGACCTGGTGCTGTCGGGCCGCAGCGTGTCGGCGCGCTCGCTGGCGGGTACGGCGCTGCTCGACCAAGTGGTGGACGGCGATCGCACCGCGCTGCTGACCGCCGCGGTGGCCTTCGCGCAGCAGCTGCCGGCGGGCGGCTCGCCGCGCACCCGCGACCGCGTGCTGCTGGGCAGCGACGCCGATCTGGCCGATGCGCGCGCCGTGGTCGCCAAGCAGAAGCTGCTGGATGCGCCGCGCGCCGCGCTGCAGGCGCTGGAAGGGGCACTGGGCGGAGACTTCGACGCCGGGCTGCAGCGCGAGCGCGAGCTCTTCCTGGCGCTGCAGGCCGGGCCGCAGTCGCGCGCGCTGCGCCACCTCTTCCAGGCCGAGCGGCTGGCCGCCAAGGTGGCCGACCTGCCCGGCGACACGCCCACGCGCGCCGTGCGCCGCGTCGGCGTGGTCGGCGCCGGCACCATGGGCACCGGCATTGCGCTGAACTTCATCGCCATCGGCCTGCCGGTGGTGCTGGTCGAGGCCAAGGACGAGGCGCTGCAGCGCGGCCTGGCCACGCTGAAGAAGCACGACGAGGACGGCCTGAAGAAGGGCCGCTTCACCGCCGAGCAGGTGGCCCGGCGCGCCACGCTGGTCACCGCGTCGACCGACTACGCCGCCTTTGCCGACTGCGACTTGGTGATCGAGGCGGTGTTCGAGGACATGGCGGTCAAGCACAGCGTGTTCCGCCAGCTCGACGCGGTCTGCAAGCCCGGCGCGATCCTGGCCAGCAACACCTCGACGCTGGACGTGGGCGAGATCGCCGCCGTGACCTCGCGCCCGGCCGACGTGGTGGGTCTGCACTTCTTCAGCCCCGCCAACATCATGAAGCTGCTGGAGATCGTGCGCGTGAAGACGCCGGTGCCCACCGCGCCGGAGGTGCTTGCCACCGCGTTGGAGGTCGCCAGGCAGATCGGCAAGAAGCCGGTGGTCAGCGGCGTGTGCGACGGCTTCATCGGCAACCGCATGCTGGCGGGCTACTTTGCGCAGGCCAACCAGGCGGTGCTCGAAGGCGCCGAGCCGACCGCGGTGGACCGCGCGATCGAGGGCTTCGGCCTGGCGATGGGGCCGCTGCGCATGAACGACCTGGCCGGCATCGACATCGGCTGGGCCTCGCGCAAGCGCCGCAGCGCCCAGCAGGGCCGCGACATGACGCTGCTGGCCGACCGCATCGCCGAGACCGGCCGCTTCGGCCAGAAGACCGGCAGCGGCTGGTACCGCTACGAGGCCGGCAACCGCACGCCGCAGCCCGAGCCGCAGACCGACGCGGTGATCACCGCCTACCGCCAGGCCAAGGGCGTGACGGCGCGGCCGGTGGGCGCTGAGGAGATCGTCGAGCGCTGCATCTACGCGCTGGTGGCCGAGGGTGCGCGCATCCTGGACGAGGGCATCGCCCAGCGCGCCAGCGACATCGACGTGGTCTACACCGCCGGCTACGGCTTCCCGGCCTGGCGCGGCGGTCCGATGGCCTACGCCCAGGAGGTGGGCTGGGCGAAGGTGGTGGCGCGCATGGGCGACTTCGCGGCCCAGGCGCAGGCGGCGGGCGACGTGCACGCCGCGGCGTTCTGGACGCCGTCGCCCTGGCTGCTGCAGCAGGCGGCGGCCTGAGGGGCGCTGCCTGAGCGGCGGCGCCCGTGGCCGGATCAGATCCGCACGTAGCGGCCGTCGCGGATCTCGGTGAAGAAGACCTTGCGCTGGGTGTCGCCGTTGGCGTCGAAGGCGATGGTCTGCTGCAGGCCGGGGTAGGGGCCGCTGCGCAGCGCGGCCTGCTTGAGCGATTCGTCCGCGCGGCGGTTCTTCAGCGCGGTCAGCAGCACGACCGCCGCGTCGTAGGCCGACACCGAGCTGTAGCCCGGCTTGCGCTGGAAGCGCTTGAAGTAGGCCTCCGAGAACTCGCGAAAGCGAGGTGTCGGGTCGTCGCGGTCGAAGTTCTGCACGATCAGCAGACCTTCGACGACGGGCCCGCCCAGCTCGATGAGCTGTTCGGTGGCAGCCCACTCGGCCGCACCGATCGGCAGCTTCGGGGCCTGCTTGCGCGCCTGCTGGGCCAGTCGGGCCACGTCCAGCGCGCCGGAGATGAAGAACAGGCTGTCGGGCTGGGCCGCCAGCATCTTGCCGACCACGCCGGCGAAGTCCGCATCGGCGGCCGATTCGTAGGGCACCTCCGCGGCCAGCTTCTGCCCTGCGTCGGCCACCGCGCTGCGAAACTCCTTCAGCCAGGACTCGGAGAAGTTGCGATTGCGCGTGTCGAAGGCCACCGCGATGGCCTTCTGGCCGCGGCCCATCATCACCTTCGCATAGTCGCGGGCGTTGTCGCGCGTGGTGCGGTTGACGCGAAAGAGGTTGTCGTCCTTGCCGTAGAAGTCCATCGAGGTGATCGTCGGGCTGACCTCGAAGATGTCGGCCGCGCCGAGGATCGGCACGATCACCTTGGCCATGCCGCTGGTGAAGGGTCCGATGACCGCCTCCACCTTGGCCTGCACCAGGTCCTTGGCGGACTTGGCGGCCGTCTCGGCGTTCTGCGCGTCGTCGCGGTGGATCAGCTCCACCATGCGACCGTCGGCACCACCCGCGCGGTTGAACTCCTCGATGGCCAGCGTCACGCCGTTCAGGCCGGACTGGCCGTTGTCGGCATTGCGGTCGGACAGCCCGCCGATGAAGCCGATCTGGATCGGTTTGCGCGGCCCGCAGGCCGTCAGGGTCAGGCCACTCAGTGCCGCCAGCCCGGGCAGGGTGGCGCGCAGCACGGTGCGTCGTTGCATGGTCACACTCTCTCTTCTGGCTGGACTGGCTCCGGGGTACCGGTCGGCACTCCGGGGCGTCCGCCGGTCGGCGGATTCACCCCCGCGGTGCGCTGGTCACCGCTTGCTTCGGCGCGCGCGTCGAAGCCGCGCCATCCCGGATCTTAAGGAGTACGCTCGCCAGCCGATAAGGCGAACTGTGCCCGTAAGCGACATGATCTCGACGTTTGCTTCCTCCGACGCGGATGCCGCAGCGCCTGCCGTCCCCACCGCGCCGGCGGCCGCGCGTGCGGGCCGCTGGCGCCAGGCCTGGAACGGCTCGCTGCGCTTTCGCCTGCTGGCCCTGGGGCTGATGCCGCTGCTGGTGGCCTTTCCCTTCGTGATCGCGGTGCTGGCGGTGGTCGGCGGCGCGCGGGCCGACGACCTGCTGGCCGCCAACGTGCGCAGCAACCTGTCGGCGGCCAGCAACTACCTCGACCAGGTCAAGTCCCAGGCGAACACGCGCGTGTCGCAGCTGGCGCGCTCGGAGCGCTTGATCGAGCTGACCGAGCGGCCCAACGCGCGCGCCGAGCTGGACCGCCACCTCGCCTCCTTGGCCGAGGGCGCCGGGCTGGACTATCTCTTGGTCGCGTCCGCCGACGGCCGGGTGATCGGCTCGAGCACGGGGGTCGCCGAGGGGCTGAGGGTGCCCGAATCCTGGGTGATCCGCCAGGCGCGCGACGGTGTGGGCAATGTGGCCTACGAGCGCTTCGAGGGTGCGCAGCTGGCCGCCTTCTCACCGCGCTTTCCCGAGCAGGCGCGCGTGCCACTGCCGGAGGGGGGCGAGGCCTCGCGCGGCCTGCTGATCAATGCGGCGGCGCACTTTCCGCTGTCGGTGCGCGCCACCGATGCGATCCTGGTCGGCGGCATGCTGCTCAACCGCAACTTTCCGCTGGTCGAGCACATGCGCGAGGTCATCTTCCCGGTCGGCAGCCTGCCGGAAGAGGCCGAGGGAATGACCTCGCTGCACCTGGATGGCGTGAACATCGCCGTCAGCCGCCAGCGCCTGCAGGGTCAGCGCACCCTGGGCAACCGCGCTCCTCAGCCGGCCCAGGCGCAGCTCCTGGGCGGCGGGCAGAACTGGCTGGGCCACATCGACATCGGTGGCAGCCGCTACCTGACCGGCTACACCGCGATCGAGGACGGCGAGAGCCGCCCGATCGGCATGATCGCCACCGGATATCCGGACGAGCCGTTCAAGCGCATGACCTGGCTGCTGCTGGGCATGGTGGCCATCCTGCTGGCGCTGACGATGCTGGCGATCTCGCTGCTGTACCTGCAGGCCGGGCGGGAGCTGACGCAGCGGCTCGCCCGCATCGCGCGCACGATGTCGCAGGTGCGCCAGGGCGACCGCCAGGCCCGCGTCGGCACGCCGCTGCGCGACGACGAGCTGGGTCGGCTGGCCCAGCACTTCGACGTGCTGCTCGAGACCATCGAGGCACAGGACCAGCGTCAGCGGGTCGCCCAGGAGGCGATCGCCGACGAGGCCTCGCGCCGGCGTGCGCTGTTCGAGACCGAGCGTGACGGCGTGGTCGTCCTCAACGCCGACGGCAGCGTTCTCGAGGCCAACCCGAAGGCCCAGGCCATGCTGGGCTACAGCGCCGAGGAGCTGCGGGGCCTGCGCCTGCTCGACTGGGACGAGCGGCTGACGCGCGCCGACATCGTCCAGCTCATCGACAACGTCGGCCCGGAGGGCAGCTTCTTCGAGACGGTGCACCGCCGCCGTGACGGCAGCACCTACGCCGCCGAGGTGTCGGTGAGCCGCGCGCAGTGGGGCGAGCGTTCCTTCGTCTTCCTGCTGCAGCGCGACATCTCCGAGCGCAAGGCGGTCGAGTCCGAGCTGGAGCGCTACCGCGCGGCGCTGGAGTCGCTGGTGATGGAGCGCACCCGCGAGCTCGAGGACCGCAGCGAACAGCTCGATGCGATCTTCGCGCTGAGCCCGGACGGCTTCGTCTCCTTCGACGCCGAGCGGCGCGTGAGCTTTGCCAACCGCGCCTTCCTGCGCGCCGCCGGTCTGGAGGCCGACGCGGTGCTGGGCATGGACGAGGCGGCCTTTTCGGAGCTGCTGCAGGCCGCCTGCAGCGAGAACGCGCGCTTCCCGAGCGTGGCCCAGCTGCGCGCCGAGCGACAGCGCCTGATGGATGCGCAGCCGAGCAGCCAGCTCGGCGACGAGGAGCGCGGCGGCGGCACGGGCAGCGAGCTGCGGCGCACCTTCGAACTGCTGCGCCCGCGCCGGCGCGTCATCGAGGTGGGCATCCGCCTGGCGCAGGCCGACAACGTCTCGCAGCTGCTGTACTTCCGCGACGTGACGCACGAGACCGAAGTGGACCGCATGAAGAGCGAGTTCCTATCGACCGCCGCGCACGAGCTGCGCACGCCGATGACGAGCATCTACGGCTTCGTCCAGCTGCTGTGCCTGCGCGAGTTCGCGCCGGCCCGGCGTGCCGAGTTGCTGGGCACCATCGCCCGCCAGTCCGAGCTGATGATCACGATCATCAACCAGCTGCTCGACCTGGCGCGCATCGAGGCCCGGCGCGGCCAGGACTTCACCTACGAGGCCCTGCAGCTGCAGGACCTCGTCGCCGATGTGGTGGCCGGTTATGCGCCGCCGGCCGGGCGCGAGCCGCCGCAGCTGGCGGTCTGCGCCCAGCCGCTGACGCTGCGCGGTGACCGCCAGAAGCTCGAACAGGCGCTGCTGAACATCGTCGCCAACGCCTACAAGTACTCGCCCGGCGGCGGTGCGGTCGAGATCGGCTATCGGCTGGGTGACCACCTCGGCCAGGAGATGCTGGGCGTGCAGGTGCGCGACCACGGCATCGGCATGACCGAGGAGCAGCGCAGCCACGTCTGCGAGCGCTTCTACCGCGCCGACGCCTCCGGCAACATCCCGGGCACCGGTCTGGGCATGAGCATCGTCAAGGAGATCGTCGAGCTGCACCACGGCGAGGTCGAGATCGCCAGCGAGCTGGGCGTGGGCAGCACGGTGACGCTGTGGTTCCCAGCCTGGCAGCCGCCGAAGGCGACGGCCGGGCTTTAGTCGGCCTTGGCCAGCCAGACCGCCATGCCCTGGGCGTTGAGCGTGGCGTCCAGGCGCAGCAGATCGCGCGCCGTCGCTTCGCTCAGCGCGGCGCCGCTGGCCAGCGCCGAGTCCACCAGCTCGCGTTCCACCAGCGCGAGCAGGCCGGCCTCGACGGCCGACCGGTCGCCGAAGCGCTCGGCAGCCCGCAGCTCGGCACGCAGCGCCAGCGCACCCGCCTCGAGGCGGTCGAGCAGCGTCTGGAACTGCGCGGTGACGCGTGCCAGCGCGGTGATCGGCCCGAAGTGGGTCGGGAAGATCACCTGCGGCTCGGCCGCCAGCATGCGCGCGACCGAGGCGCGCATCGCCGCCGGCTCGAACTGCACCGGCGTGGTGGTCGGGAACAGCCAGGGGCCGGCGGCGCTGTCGAACTCGCGGTAGCTGATGCCGAAGGTGTCGCCGGTGAACCAGCCGCGCGTCGTCTCGTCCCAGACGCAGTGGTGGTGGCGCGCGTGCCCCGGCGTGTCGATCAGGCGCAGGCGGCGGCTGCCGAGGTCGATGGTCATCTCGTCCTGGCTCTCGACCACCCGCTCGGCCGGGATCGGGCGGATGTCGCCATAGGTGGCCTTGACCACCTCGGGGCCGTAGACCGCCCGGGCGCCCTCGACCAGCGCCAGCGGGTTGATCAGGTGGCGCGCGCCGCGCGGGTGGATCAGCGCCCGGGCGTGCGGCAGGTGTTCCATCAGCAGGCCCGCGCCGCCGGCGTGGTCCAGGTGCACGTGGGTGGGAATCACCCAGTCCACCGCGTCCACGCCCAGGCCCAGGGCGGTCAGCGTGCCCAGCAGCCGCGGCACCGCGGCGTTGTGGCCGGTGTCGACGAAGGCGGCGCGGCCCTCCGGGCTGACAAGCAGGTAGGCGGCGTCGAAACGGTCGCGTTCGAAGCCGGTGTCGATGACGTACAGGCCGTCGGCAAAGGGCTGGAAGTAGGTTGGGGCGGTCATGGGTGCGGGCCTCGGGGGCTGGCCGATGAGCGTTGGACGGAGGGGGTGGGGCGCAGAGGGTGGGGCAGAGGGGGCAGGCGGACAGTCCGGCGACATCCTAGCGGCGCGCCGGGCTGATCGGCGCGGTGGCCATCGGGCGTGACGCAGTGCAGCGGGCGGTGCTGCACGGGGCGGGCGCGGTTCAAGTTCACGGTGAGCGGGCCGATCACCGATCAGAGCAGCGGTCCACCCGTGGGTGGGCCGCCGGACGCGACCCCCTTTCAGCGAAAGACCCGCCATGGCTGTCAATTGCGATCCGCCGATCGGCGCCGGCAACGACGAATCCCCCCTCCAGCTCACCCCCGCCCCGCAGCGAACCCCCGCGCTGCGCAAGCACGTGGTCAAGCCCAAGCTGCCGCCGCTGACCCAGGCGGCCGAGCACCCGGCGGGCGATCTGCCGCCGCCGCCCAAGCCCAAGCCGGTGCACCACCTCAACCGGGCCTACAAGCCCTCGCGCCTGCCCGAAGGCACGGTGGTCGACATCGAGGGCAGCGCGGTCGTGCGCCCGCTGCACGGCAAGGTTCACGCCCTGCACGTCGGCGACGTGCTGCGCAAGGGCGACGTCGTGCTCACCTCGCAGGACGGCATCGTCGAGATCCGCCATGCCGGCAAGACCTACACCGTGGTCTGCCGCGACGACGGCGAACTCAGCTTCGATCCCCCGGGCGCGGGTGCCGGCGAGGGCTCGCCGCTGCAACCGGGCACCATCGTCGAGCGCCAGTACGAGGTGGTCACCTCGCAGGAGTACGACTACGGCATCAGCACGCCGCCGTCTCCGTCCCCGATCTTCGAAGTTCCCGACGTCCCGCCCCCGAGCCCGTCGCCGGCGCCTTCGCCCGAGCCGCCACCGCCCCCCCCACCGCCG
>DAOLLE010000043.1:0-11859 GCA_035331205.1 Burkholderiaceae bacterium | reverse complement strand
GGGGCTAAGGGGCTAAGGGGCTAAGGGGCTGACAGGGCTGCTGGGCAGCGCGGCCCGGGCGACTCCACCCGTGGGCCTGTCACGCCCACGCCCCATGCGGGTGCAAAAGCCGGGTGGCCCCCGCGCTTCTCCCGCCTTCAGTGGCGAAGTGATCGACCGAT
This sequence comes from Burkholderiaceae bacterium, assembly GCA_035331205.1. Taxonomy (GTDB): domain Bacteria; phylum Pseudomonadota; class Gammaproteobacteria; order Burkholderiales; family Burkholderiaceae_C; genus Sphaerotilus. Next base: position 11,698 of record DAOLLE010000043.1, on the reverse strand, counting down.
AGTGGCAAGACCCCCTGCAGTATCTGCAGGCATCGCTTGCCTGCGGGTTTCCGAGCCAGCGCTCGGCCGCCGATCCGAGGTCGATCCATGTCCCCGTCGCCATCCCTTTCCGCCCAGACCATCGCCCGCGCGCGCCGCACCCACTGGGTGCCATTGGCGGCCGCCTGGATTTCCTGCGCCGTCTCTGCTGCGCTGGGCCTGCAATCCGACAACGTTCTGCTCGGACTCTTCGGCGGCGTCATCCTGGCCGGCGCCTTGAGCTTCATTGCCTGGTCGATGCCCACCGCGCGCAGCACCGGCGCCGTGGCGGCCTTCCTGTTGATGACCCTGGTCGGGCTGCAGATCCACCTGGCCCACGGCGCGACCGAGATCCACTTCGGCGTCTTCGTGCTGCTCGCTGCGCTGGTCGTCTACCGCGACTGGCTGCCGATCCTGGTGGGGGCCGTCACGATCGCACTGCACCACGCCGGCTTCCTCTGGCTGCAGCAAAGCGGTTGGGGCGTGTACTGTTTCACCCAGCCGACCTTCATCGAGTTGGTCAAGCATGCGGCCTACGTGGTGGTCGAGTCGGGCCTGCTGATGTTCCTGGCTGACCAGATGCACCGCGACGAGCGCCGCTTCCTCGACGTCGAGTCGGTGGTGGACGCCGTGATCCTGGACGGCACCCACGTCGACCTCGGTCGGGTGGCCACACTGACGGTGCGCTCCAGCCAGGCCCGCAAGCTGCAGGAACTGCTTGGCCGCATCCAGGCCCTGATCTCCGAGCTCCACCAAGCCATCGGCTCGATCAGCGTCGCCACCCGCGAGATCGCCTCGGGCAACCAGGACCTGTCCGGCCGCACCGAGCAAACCGCCAGCTCGCTGCAGCAGACCGCCAGCTCGATGGAGCAGCTCACCGACACCGTGCGTCAAACGGCCGAGTCGGCGCGCACCGCCAACCAGCTGGTCAGCTCTGCTTCCAGTTCGGCCCAGCACGGGGGCGAGGTGGTCGCCCAGGTGGTCAGCAACATGGCGGAGATCAGCACCTCCAGCCGCAAGATCGCCGAGATCATCGGGGTGATCGACGGCATCGCCTTCCAGACCAACATCCTGGCGCTCAACGCCGCGGTGGAAGCCGCCCGCGCCGGTGAGCAGGGCCGCGGCTTTGCGGTGGTGGCCGGCGAGGTGCGCAATCTGGCGCAGCGCAGCGCCAACGCGGCGCGCGAGATCAAGAGCCTGATCGGCGCCAGCGTCGAACGTGTCGAATCCGGCAGCCAGCTGGTCCAACAGGCCGGCACGGTGATGACCGAGATCGTCTCCGGCGTGCAGCGCGTGACCGACATCATCGGCGAGATCAGTGCCGCGGCCACCGAGCAGAGCAACGGCCTGATGCAGGTGAACAGCGCCGTCACCCAGCTCGACCAGATGACGCAGCAAAACGCCGCGCTGGTCGAGCAAAGCAGCGCCGCCGCCGAGAGCCTGCGCGAACAGGCCGAGCAGGTGCGGCAGCTGATCAGCCGATTCGAATCGGCAGCGGCCTGACGCCGAACCCCGTTCAGACCCGCCCTGACGCTACAACGCCGGCCCACGGGCCGGCGTCTTCTCCTGTCGGAACCGAAATCAGGCGGTCAGGAAGTGCTGCCGATAGTGCAGCAGCTCGTCGATCGACTCGTGGATGTCGGCCAGAGCGGTGTGCTTTTGCGCCTTCTTGAAGGAGTCGACCAGCTCCGGCTTCCAGCGCCGCGCCAGCTCCTTGAGCGTCGAGACATCGACGTTGCGGTAGTGGAAGAAGTTCTCCAGCTCCGGCATGTAGTTGGCCATGAAGCGGCGGTCCTGGCAGATGCTGTTGCCGCACATCGGCGACTTGCGCGCGCTGACGTACTGCATCAGGAAGGCCTTGACCTGCACGATGGCCGCCGCCTCGTCGATCGTCGAGGCGCGCACGCGGTCGATCAGGCCGCTCTTGCCGTGCGTGCCCTTGTTCCAGGCGTCCATGCGGTCCAGCACCGCGTCGCTCTGGTGCACGGCGATCACTGGCCCCTCGACGCGCACCTGCAGCTGCGCGTCGGTCACCACCACCGCGATCTCGAGGATGCGGTCGGTCGCCGGCTCCAGCCCGGTCATCTCCATGTCGACCCAGATCAGGTTGAGGTCGTTCTTGGCCAGCACGGGGGTTACGGGAGCGATCGCATCGGTCATCGGGGGTTCTCCAGGGCAACACGAGATTCTCCCATGCGGCCCCGCCTGCGGTGAACGCGTGGGGCTTGGGGGACAATCCCGCCATGACATCCCTCACCGTCACCGTCGTCTTTGCCACCGCCTTGCTGCTGATGCTGGCACTGCGCCTGTGGCTGATCGGCCGGCAGGTGCGCCATGTCGCACGGTACCGGGCCGCGGTGCCCACCGCATTCGCCGGCACGGTGAGCCTGGAAGCCCATCAGAAGGCGGCGGACTACACCGTCGCACGCCAGCGCCTCGACCTGATCGCCACCGCCTGGTCGGCCGCGGTGCTGCTGGGCTGGACGCTGCTGGGCGGACTCGACGCGCTGAACATCGCGCTGCGCGATGCGCTCTTGCCGCGCTGGGGCGGCATGGGTTACCAGCTGGCGCTGCTGACTGCGGTGAGCCTGATCGGCGGGCTGATCGACCTGCCGTTGGACGTGTGGCGCACCTTCCGACTCGAGCAGCGCTTCGGCTTCAACCGCATGACACCCGGGCTGTGGCTGCGTGACCTGATCGTCGGCGCGCTGCTCGGTGCGGTGATCGGCCTGCCGCTGGCCGCCCTGCTGCTCTGGCTGATGGCCGCAGCGGGCGCGCTGTGGTGGCTCTGGGCCTTCGCGGTGCTGGCCGGCTTCACGCTGCTGATGCAGGTGCTCTACCCCACCGTCATCGCGCCGCTGTTCAACAAGTTCCAGCCGCTGGCCGACCAGGCACTGGCCGACCGCGTCACCGCGCTGATGCAGCGCTGCGGCTTTCGCGCCCAGGGCTTCTACGTCATGGACGGCAGCAAGCGCTCGGCGCACGCCAACGCCTACTTCACCGGCTTCGGCGGCAGCAAGCGGGTGGTGTTCTTCGATACGCTGCTCTCGCGCCTGTCGCCCGCGCAGGTGGAGGCGGTGCTCGCGCACGAGCTGGGCCATTTCCACCACCGCCACGTGCCCAAGCGCCTGGCCTCGGTGATGGGCGTGTGGCTGCTCAGCCTGGCGCTGCTGGGCTGGCTGATGAACCAGGCGGCGTTCTACACCGGTCTGGGCGTCCAGCCCAACCTCTTCGCGCCCAACGACGCGCTGGCACTGCTGCTGGTGGTGATGGTCGGGCCGGTGTTCGGCTTCTTCATCAGCCCCCTGACGGCGGCACTGTCGCGCCGGCAGGAGTTCGAGGCCGATGCCTTCGCCTGCCGCCAGGCCGACGCCAGCGAACTGAAGGCCGCGCTGCTCAAGCTCTACGAGGACAACGCCTCGACGCTCACCCCCGACCCGCTGTATGTGCGCGCCTACTACTCGCATCCGCCCGCGGGTGAGCGCCTGAGCGCGATGCAGGCCAGCCCGGCCACGGCATCGGCCGCGGCCTGACGCGCGGTCATGGCACGCGAGAGCTACGACATCGGCCTGGTCATCGCCGGCCATGGGCGCCACTATGTGGTGGAAACGCCTGAGGGCCGCGAGGTGCTCTGTCACCCGCGTGGCAAGAAGAGCGACGCGGTGGTCGGCGACCGGGTGCGCTGGCTGCCCACCAACCAGCACGGCGACGAAGGTGTGATCGAGGCACTCGAGCCGCGCCGCAACCTGCTCTACCGCCAGGACGAGTGGCGCACCAAGTCCTTCGCCGCCAACCTCGACCGGCTGCTGGTGCTGGTGGCCGCCGAGCCGGTGTTCAGCGAGAGCCAGCTCACGCGCGCGCTGATTGCCGCCGAGGAGGCCGGCATCGAGGTGCTGATCCTGCTCAACAAGGTCGATCTGGTCGACGCCGCCCGGCTGGCACGCGAGCGCCTGGCGTCCTATCGCGCGATGGGCTATGAGGTCCTGGAGGTGGCCCTGAAATCCCGCGCCGCCGCTCAGGAGGTCGCGCGCACCCACATCGACGACGCCCACCGCCTGCTGGCCGAGCGCCTGGGGCGGGGCGCTACGCTGGTGCTCGGCCCCTCTGGCACCGGCAAGAGCACACTGGTCAATCTGCTGGTGCCTGAAGCGGCTGCACAGACCGGCGAGATCTCCAGCGCGCTGAACTCAGGACGGCACACCACCACGCACACGCGCTGGTACTGGCTGGATGAAGCGCGCCAGGGCGCGCTGATCGACTCGCCAGGCTTCCAGGAGTTCGGCATGCACCACATCGAGTTGACCGAGCTCGCGCGCTGGATGCCCGACCTGCGCGCCCACCTGGGTCAGTGCCGCTTCCACAACTGCACCCACATCCACGAGCCGGGTTGCGCGGTGCGCTCGGCGTTGGAGCGCGGCGAGATCTCGCCATCGCGCTATCGCATCTACCAAGAACTGAGGCAGGAGTTGGGGCGGCCGAAGTGGTGACGGGGCGCGGCGCCGCCACGGCGTGACGGGGCGCCGGGCTCATCCACGGCCGGGCTGGTAGGCCCGGCCGCTTCGCCAGGCATGGAAAGGTCCGCAGGGACCTTCCCATGTCCGGGCTCAGCCCAACAGGTTCGCCAGCGACAGCAGGGCGAGCAGCAGCATCCACAGCACCACCGAGCGCCAGACCAGGCCGACCACCGAGCGCAGGTGGCCCAGCTGCGGTGCAGCCCCGGGCGTGCTGCCTTCGGCTTGCGGATCGCCGCCCTGACCCCCGGTCTGGAAACCGCGCGCGCGGTCGGGCGCCATTTCAGGCGCCGGCGCTCCACCCAAGGCAACGCCCACCGCACCGGCGGCCGCGGCCAGCAGCACACCGTCGTTGCGCTGCTTCCACAACCCGGCGTGGTTGCGCCAGCAGTCCACCGCTTCCTCGAAGTTGCCGACCACCGCAAAGCCGGCAGCGGTCAGCCGGGCCGGCACGTGGTCGATCACCGTGAAGGCGATCAGCGAACGCTGCATCAGGCCGAGGTTGGTGGGCGCGCCCAGCACCTGGCTCTTGTAGGACCAGTAGCGCGCGCAGAAATCGGCCATGCGGTAGACGATCGCACCGGTCGGCCCAAGGCCGAGGGTTGATCCGAGCACGAACCAGAAGAACACGCCGAAGACGTGCCGGTGCGAGGCCAGCAGCGCATGTTCAATGACGTGGCGCAGCAGCTCGTTGCGTGGCAGTTCGCTGGCGTCCAGATGGCGCCACTCCTGCAGCAGCGCGCGGGCGGCGTCCTCGTCGCCTCGCTCCAGCGCCTCGCGGATGTCGGTGAAGTAGTGGCTGAACTGCCGGAACCCCAGCGTCAGGTACAGCACGACGAGGTTCCACAGCAGCGCCAGGATCAGGCTGAAATGGTGCAGCAGCGCGAACACGCCCCAGCCGATCAGCGCAGGCACGCCCAGGCTGACCGCCCAGACCACCCAGGCGTGGTGCTCCCGCCCGGCGTCGAAGTTGCGCCCGGTCCAGCGCACCCACGCGATCAGGGCCTCGTGGATGGGATTGCCGTGGGGCAGCGGGCGCAATTGTTCGACGAACAGCGCCAGCAGGACCGCAAGAAAGCTCATATCCGGATCATAGCGGGGGCATCGACCGGCTCGTGGCCCGAGCCCGTCGGAGCGGCTTCTGGGTGGGATCGAAGACCCGTTCGATCAAGCCGCCAGGAATCGATAGAAGTTGCGCAGCATCGCCGCGGTGGCGCCCCAGATGAAGTACTCCCGCGCGACAGGATCCGTGGTGTCGCCGGCCTGTGCAGCGTCGACCGCACCCGCGCCGGTCGTCCAGGGCATCGACAGGAAGTGGCGCCGCACACCACCCGGGGCGTCGTAGGCGTGGCGCTGGTGGTGCGCCGGCGTCATCAGGAAGGCCAGGGGTACCTCGAAGGCTTCGGCAACCTCGAAGGCATCCAGCGCCAGCTCGAAACCCGGCTCGACCAGCGCCACCACCGGCGTCACGACGTAGGCCGTGATCGTCAGGTAGGTGGGTAGCCGGCCGACCACCTCGATGTGCCGCCTGGCCAGCCCGACCTCCTCTTCGGCCTCGCGCAGCGCAGTGGCCACCGGATCATCGGCCTCCTCCGGCTCGGCGCGCCCGCCGGGGAAGCTGATCTGCCCCGCGTGGTCGTGCAGGTGGTCGGTGCGCCGCGTCAGCAACACCGTCAGCCCGTCGGGCCGGTTCACGAGCGGCACCAGCACCGATGCCGGCCGCGGCTCACGGTCGGCAAAACGCCCCCCATCGCCCGGCAGTTCCGGCGTCCACGGCGGGGGCGCCGCAAAGCGCTGGCGCAGTGCATCCGGCGTCAACCGATCGGGCGCAACCGCAGGCAGGTGGCCATCATGCGCCACAACGGGCACGACACGGGGATCACGGATCAGAGGCGTTCGGGACATCGGGCGAGCATAGGCCGAAAAGCAAAAGGCCGCCCGATGGGGCGGCCTTCAGACCGTGACAAGACCTGCAGCCTTGGGGACTGCGGGCCCTTGCGACGCTCAGGCTCAGGCCAGCTTTTGACGAGGCCGAAAGCTGACCCGCTGCGGCGTCATCGCTGCGCTCAGGCCAGCTTTTCCTTGATGCGAGCCGACTTGCCGCTGCGCTGGCGCAGGTAGTACAGCTTGGCACGGCGGACGTCGCCGCGGCGCTTGACTTCGATCGACGAGATCAGCGGGCTGTACAGCTGGAACGTACGCTCCACGCCTTCGCCGCTGGAGACCTTGCGCACGATGAAGCTGCTGTTCAGGCCGCGGTTGCGCTTGGCGATCACGACGCCTTCGTAGGCCTGCACGCGCTTGCGGTTGCCTTCGACGACGTTCACGCTGACGATCACCGTGTCGCCAGGGGCGAAGGACGGGATGGTCTTGTTCAGGCGAGCAATTTCTTCCTGCTCGAGTTGACGGATCAGATCCATGAAACACTCCTCGCGATCGTGCCTGCGACCCGCGTGGGCTTCCGAAGAAGCCCGCCGCGCTGCTCACTGCGGCAGTGCGCCGACGCGCCCCCGACTCGGGGCTCGCCAGCATGGAACGGCATCGTCCCGGCCAGGCAGAGGATCAAAACCGATGATTATAGCCTGCAATCGAGGCCGAGTTGAAGGAGGTAGCGCTCATCGGCCGCATCGAGCCGGCCGGCGGCGCGCGCTGCGGCGATCAGATCGGGCCGGCGGCGCGCCGTCGTCTCGAGCTGGCGTTGGCGCCGCCAGCGCGCGATCTCGACGTGGTGCCCGCTGAGCAGCACCGGCGGCACCGCGTCGTCACCCAGGCGCTCGGGGCGGCTGTAGTGGGGGCAATCGAGCAGGCCGTCGGAAAAGCTGTCCTGCTCGTGCGAGGCGGCGGCATTCAGCACGCCAGGCTGCAGCCGAGCGGCCGCGTCGATCAGCGCCAGCGCCGGCAACTCGCCACCGGAGAGCACGAAGTCGCCCAGGCTGATCTCCTCGTCGACGTGGCGGTCGAGGAAGCGCTGATCCACGCCCTCATAGCGCCCGCAGAGCAAGATCGCCCCCGGACCGTCCGCGAAGGCGCGCACGCGCGCCTGCGTCAGCGGTGCCCCGGCGGGGCTGAAGTAGATCAGCGGTGCGCGCACACAGTCCGCTTCGCCACGCTCGGCGCGGATCGCAGCGACCGCCCGCTCCAGCGGCTCGACCAGCATCACCATGCCCGGCCCGCCGCCGTAGGGCCGGTCATCGACGCGGCGGTAGGTGTCGGTGGCGTACTCGCGCAAAGGCCACAGCCGCACATCGACCTGGCGCGACTCGAAGGCGCGCCGCGTCACCCCGACCTGGAGGAAGGGCTGGAACAGCTCTGGGAACAGGGTCAGGACGTCGATGCGCATCGCAACAGGCGGCTCGGGCGCAGGGGCGCGCGGCTCAGTAATCGGCTTCCCAGTCCACCAGGATGCGACGCTCGACCAGCTTCACTGCGTCGATGTAGGCCGCCACAAAGGGAATCAGCCGCTCCGCCGGCTCGACCGCCGCCGGCTTGCGCGGGCGCCGTCCGGCTGCGGGCTGGGCGCCTGCAGCAGGCTGCGGCGCAGCATCCGTGTCGGATGCCGCTGGTGGCGCGGCCGGCTCGGCCACCACAGACTGAGGAATGCGCAGCCTCAGCACGCTGTGCGCGCCGGTGTCGAGCAGGTCGGTCACGGTGCCGAGGTGCTCCCCGCTGCGGTTGAACACCTCCAGGCCGATCAGGTCGACCCAGTAGTACTCATCGGTCGCAGCGGTCGGGAAGCTGGCGCGCGAGACGAACACCCGCGCCCCCTTGAGCGCCTCGGCCGACCTGCGGTCCGGCAGCTCCTGGGCGCTGGCGACGACACCTTCGCCATGCTCCTTGGCCTGCGTGATGCGCAGCAGCCTGGGCAATGGCGGCGCGCCGGCCGGGCGAGGCCGACCCGCCGGGGCCTGCAGGAACCAGCGGCGCGAGGAGAACAGCGCCTTCGGGTCGCGCGCGTAGGGCTCGACACGGATCCAGCCCTTGACGCCCCAGGCGTCGCCGATGCGGGCCACCTCGACGGCGTCGTCGGGCCAGGGCGTGTCGTCGTCGTAGGCGGTCATGGCGAGCAATGAGAGGCGAGAGGCGAGAGGCGGAGGATCGGTGTGTGCGACCGGGAAACGACATCGGGGCCCGCAGGCCCCGATGATTGGCTAAGTCAGATCGGGGAACGCTGCTGCGTCCGACCGTCAACCGGCTCAGGCAGCCGCCGGAGCAGCCAGCTTGGCCTTGGCCTGCTTGACCAGGCGCGCCACGGTGGGCGACAGCTGGGCGCCGTTGCCGACCCAGTGGTCGACGCGGTCGAAGGCGATGCGCAGGCCTTCGGCGCTGCCCGAAGCCATCGGGTTGTAGAAACCCACGCGCTCCAGGAAGCGGCCGTCGCGGCGGTTCTGGCTGTTGGCGGCCACGATGTTGTAGAAGGGACGCTTCTTGGCGCCGCCACGTGCGAGTCGAATCACGACCATGATGTTTCCTTGATCACCCAATCAGTGATCCACCCGACCAGGAGACACTCAGGCCAGCAGATCAATTCGACAGCCGGTGGGAGGCACATCGACACGACGTCACCCCTTCACCACCGACCGCCACGACAAGCTCCCCGGCCCCGTTAGATACGTGCAGCGTGCCCCGAAAGTCTGATCGGGATGAACCGCCGTCGCCAGGAAACCGCGGATTATAAGCGCGCAGACCCGGCCGCGCCAGATGCCCCGCGCACAGCCGATCGGCGCGGCCTCACAGCAGCTTCAGACTGACCAGATAGGCGCCCGAGGCCACCGCCGCCGAGGCCGGAATCGTGAAGATCCAGGCCCAGACGATGTTGCCGGCCACGCCCCAGCGCACCGCCGAAGCACTGCGCGTGGAGCCCACGCCGACGATCGCGCCGGTGATCGTGTGCGTGGTAGAGACCGGCACGCCCAAGGCGGTGGCGATGAACAGCGTCAACGCACCACCGGTTTCGGCACAGAAGCCGCCGACCGGCTTGAGCTTGGTGATCTTCTGGCCCATCGTCTTGACGATTCGCCAGCCACCGAACATCGTGCCCAGGCCGATCGCCAGGTAGCAGGTCCAGATGACCCAGGACGGCGGCATCTTGTCGGCCGCGGCCGCGTAGCCCGAGGCGATCAGCAGCATCCAGATGATGCCGATGGTCTTTTGTGCGTCGTTGCCGCCGTGGCCCAGCGAGTACAGCCCGGCCGACACCAACTGCAGCCGCCGGAACCAGCGGTCCACCCGCAAGGGCGTCACGCGTCGGCACAGCCAGGCGACGATCACCATCGCCAGCGAACCGAACAGGAAGCCCAGCGCCGGCGAGATGAAGATGAAGGCCACCGTCTTCCACACGCCGGTGCCCACCAGTGCGCTCAGGCCCGACTTGGCCGTCACCGCCCCGACGATGCCGCCGATCAACGCATGCGAGGAGCTCGAGGGAATGCCGTACCACCAGGTCACAATGTTCCAGACGATCGCCCCGATCAGCGCGCCGAAGACCACATGGTGGTCGACGATGCCCGGCTCGACGATGCCCTTGCCGATCGTCGCCGCGACCTTGAGCTGGAACACCGAGATCGCGACGACGTTGAAGAAGGCCGCGAAGAGCACTGCCTGCTGCGGCTTGAGCACCCCGGTGGAGACCACCGTCGCGATCGAGTTGGCCGCGTCGTGGAATCCGTTCATGAAGTCGAACGCGACGGCCAGCACGACCAGCACGACGACGGTCCAGAAACCGACCTGCACCACATCCATGGCGAGGCCCCCGGCTCAGGAGTTCTCGAGGACGATGCCCTCGATCAGGTTGGCGACGTCCTCGCACTTGTCGGTGATCTGCTCGAGCTGCTCGTAGATCGCCTTGAGCTTGATCAGCTCGCGGATGTCCTCCTGCTCGCGGAACAGCTTGGACATGGCCGAGCGCATCACGCGGTCGGCGTCGGACTCCAGCGCGTCGATCTCGGCGCAGGTCTTCACCGTCGCCTCGGCCACCGCGTGCTTGGACAGCTGCGACAGCAGCGACACGGCATGGGCCACGCGCTCGCAGCACTTGACCGACAGGTCGGCCAGGCGGCTGACCTCCTCGGTGACGCGGCGCACGTCGTACAGCGACAGCGTCTCGGCGGTGTCCTGCAGCAGGTCGAGCACGTCGTCCATCGCGTTGATCAGCGAATGGATCTGCTCGCGGTCGATCGGCGTGATGAAGGTCTTGTGCAGCAGGCGGTTGACCTCGGCGGTCACCTTGTCGGCCGCGTGTTCCGCCGCATCGACCTCGTCGGCGTACTTCTCGCGCAGCATCAGGTCGTCGTAGTTGCGAATGAGCAACTGAAAGGCCTTGGCGCCGGCGACGATCGAATCCGCGTGGGTGTTGAAGAGCGCGAAGAAATTGCCTTCGCGAGGCAGCAGCTTGCCGAACAGCATGGGGACTCCGGGAGGGGGAATTCGTGCCGTCCTTCGCCCCCCGTGCCACATGGCGACAGGTCGACACGACTACGTCACGACTTCGTCACATTCGAGGGAGGCGAGTGTAGCCGGTGTAACCCCTAGTACCACCAGGAGATGGCCGCCCGCCGCGATGTAACCCATGTGTCGTGGAGGCTGCGCAGGGCCGGCGCTCAGCCGCCCAGTCGCTCGACGCGCTGGTCGGCCACGCACGCCAGCAGGTCAACCAGCGGCCCCTGGCCTGGCCAGTCACCCTCGGGCAGCAGCTCGGCCATCGGCCGCAGCACGAAGGCACGCAGGTGGGCCCGCGGGTGCGGCAGCGTCAGGCGCGGGGTGTCCAGCACCCAGTCGCCGTAGAGCAGCAGGTCCAGGTCCAGCGTGCGCGGCGCATTGCGGTAGGGCCGCTCGCGCCCATGCGCCGCCTCGATCGCCAGCAGCGCATCGAGCAGCGCCAGCGGCGCCAGCGCGGTGTCGATCGCCGCGGCGCCGTTGAGGTAATCCGGCCCGGAGGAATCGACCGGCGCGCTGCGGTACCAGCCCGAGCGGGCCACCCAGTGCGTGTGCGGCAGCGCGCCCAGCGCCGCGCAGGCCGCCTCCAGCGCCGCCTGTACATCGCCGAGGTTGGCGCCCAGACCGATGTAGGCGCGCTGCAACGGGACGGTCATGGCGCGACGCTGTCTCGGCGCCGGTCAGTCGTCACCGCCACCACCCGCGTCGGAGCCACCACCAGCGCCGCCGTCGTTCGC
>DAOLLE010000042.1:6308-11995 GCA_035331205.1 Burkholderiaceae bacterium | reverse complement strand
TGCACTTCGCCTGCACCAGCGAGGACATCAACAACACCAGCCACGCGCTGATGCTCAAGGCTGCGCGCGAGCAGGTGCTGCTGCCCACGCTGGACCAGATCATCGCCCGGCTGCGCGAGCTGGCGCAGGCCTTCGCCGCGGTGCCGATGCTCAGCCGCACCCACGGTCAGACTGCCAGCCCCACCACCGTGGGCAAGGAGATCGCCAACGTGGTGGCGCGCCTGCAGGCCGGGCGCGCGCGCATCGCCGAGGTCAAGCTGCTGGCCAAGATGAACGGCGCGGTGGGCAACTACAACGCCCACCTGTCGGCCTGGCCCGAGCACGACTGGGAGGCCTTCAGCCGCGCGGTCATCGAGAACCAGCTCGGCCTGACCTTCAACCCCTACACGATCCAGATCGAGCCGCACGACTACATGGCCGAGCTGTTCGATGCGGTCACGCGGGTGAACACCATCCTGATCGACTTCAGCCGCGACGTCTGGGGCTACATCAGCCTGGGCTACTTCAAGCAGAAGACCAAGGCCGGCGAGGTGGGTTCCTCGACGATGCCGCACAAGGTCAACCCGATCGACTTCGAGAACGCCGAAGGCAACTTCGGCCTGGCCAGCGCGCTGCTCACCCACCTGAGCCAGAAGCTGCCGATCAGTCGCTGGCAGCGTGACCTCACCGACAGCACGGTGCTGCGCAACATGGGCGTGGCGCTGGGCTACGCGCTGCTGGGCTACGACAGCCTGCTGCGCGGCCTGGGCAAGCTCGAACTCAACGAGGCGGCCCTGGCGGCCGACCTGGACGAGGCCTGGGAGGTGCTGGCCGAGCCCATCCAGACGGTGATGCGCCGCTTCGGCCTGCCCGAGCCCTACGAGCAGCTCAAGGCCTTCACCCGCGGCCAGCCGATGACCCGCGCGCTCATGCAGGGCTTCATCGCCGCCCTGGCGCTGCCCCAGGCCGAGAAGGACCGCCTGCTGGCGATGACGCCGGGCAGCTACACCGGCAAGGCGGCCGAGCTGGCGCGGCGGATCGGCGCGTAAACCAGGCGCGAAACCCACATGATTCGCTGGATCGAAGTCAAAGGCCTGAGAGCTCTGCGCTATGTGTCGTTGGGACTCGATCCATTCATGGTCATGGTCGGACCGAACGCGTGTGGCAAGAGCACGCTTTTCGATGCCTTGTTGATTCTGAGGGACGTGCTCAGCAGCGGGTTGGAGGCTGCCGTTTTCGGTCAGGCTCGCATGAACATCGCGCCTCGCGCCGTTTCGCCGCAAGATTTGACTTGGCTACGCCAAGGCGGTGGGCTCGAGATTGCGGTCACTCTGGAGCTGCCGGGTGATATTGTCGAGAAGGTGGGGGGCAAGTATCGTTTCGCTCGGTATGAGCTGGGTATCCACACCGATGGACGCCTTGGTTTTGACCACGAAACGCTCTGGCTGACATCGGAACTTCGCCCGGTGCAGTCACAGCCGACAGGCCCGCAGCAGCGACTTGATTTTCCTGAACCACTGTCCGCACCCACGCACATCGTCACGCCGGCCAAGCATCGTTCTCCCACAGGCTGGCGCAAGGTGGTCAGTAAGGTGGTCGAGAGCGGCAACGATTATTTCCGTTCTGAGACTTCAGATTGGAATAATCTCTTTCGCCTGGGTCCCGCCAAGAGCGCGCTGGCTAATCTGCCCGAGGACGAGGTGAAGTTTCCGGCCGCTACGTGGGTGAAGCGGGTGCTGATGGAGGGGGTGCATCGATTGGCTTTGAATGCCGAGAAGATGCGCATGCCTTCCCCGGCAGGTTCTTCTCCGGACTTTCTTCCGGATGGGTCCAATCTGCCCTGGGTTGTGCATGAACTGGAGAAAACTCCAGCGCTGAAGCGCCGCTGGATCTCACATATCGCCACTTCGCTGGAAGATCTGGTCGACATCAGAACGCAGGAAAGGCAGGAAGATCGATCCCGTTATATCGAACTGCACTACCGCAGCGGCCTCGAGGCCCCATCGTGGGTGCTGTCTGATGGAACGCTGAGGTTGTTGGCGTTGACACTGTTGGCTTATGCGCCCGGCTCGCCGGCATTGACCTTGATCGAGGAGCCGGAAAACGGGATCCATCCCAAGGCAATGGAAACTGTCATGCAGTCACTGGAATCGGTCTATGGGTCACAAATCCTGTGCGCTACACATTCGCCGGTGGTCCTGAGCCAATTGCGCGCGCGGCAGGTGCTGTGTTTTGGCAAGACCGAAGAGGGTGCGGTGGACATCGTGCGTGGCGATGAGCATCCGGGTCTGCGTGAATGGCAGTCGGCCCTCAATCTCGGTGAGTTGTTCGCCGTAGGGGTGCTGGGGTGAGGGATCTCCTGCTTCTCGTGGCCGACAAGAACATGGAAGGCATGTTGAAGGGCTACTTGTCGCGCCCGGGCATCCATGCCGCTCTCGGCTGTGGTCAGTTCGTTTTCGACGCGAGACGGGATCTTCATGTGGCACATGGCCAGAATGATCCAGGACTTTACACCCGTGCCAAGGAGTTCCTGCAGCCCTATGCTCGAACGCACAGACATGCTGCTGTGGTCATGGATGAAGCCTGGGATGGATCACCCGGTTCGGTCGAGATTCAACGCAGACTATCGGATCATCTGACGCAAGCAGGTTGGGCTCCTGCGGCCAGTTGCGCTGTGGTGATTGCGCCAGAGCTTGAGAACTGGATCTGGCAGGACAGTCCGCACGTTTGCACCCATTTGGGACAGGAAGGTAGTTTCGCTGACTTGCGCCAACAATTGGAACGCAGCGGATTCTGGCGGCAGGGCGAGTCCAAACCCCACTGCCCCAAGGAGGCGGTTGAAGAGATTCTTCGGCGTAACCGGATTCCGCGGTCTTCCGCCATCTACCGCGACCTCGCTGCACGCATCGGTACCCAAGGATGCACGGACCCTGCCTTTCTGACTCTGCGCGATGCCATGCGTCGTTGGTTTCCCATTGCGCAGCCCTGAACGGACATCGATCGAACGCCATGATCTTCACCGACCAGCTGCTGCGCGCCCAGGCGCGCCACCAGTCCTTCCTCTGCGTGGGCCTCGACCCCGAGCCGGCCAAGTTCCCGGTCGGCTGGGCGGGCGACGCGTCGAAGATCTTCGACTTCTGCGCCCGCATCGTCGATGCGACCAAGGACCTGGTCTGCGCCTTCAAGCCGCAGATCGCCTACTTTGCCGCGCACCGCGCCGAGGACCAGCTCGAACGGCTGATGGCCTACATCCGCCGCACCGCGCCGGAGGTGCCGGTGATCCTGGACGCCAAGCGCGGCGACATCGGCGCCACCGCGGAGCAGTACGCCAAGGAGGCCTTCGAGCGCTACCAGGCCGATGCGGTGACGCTGTCGCCCTTCATGGGCTTCGACTCGGTCGAGCCCTACCTGCGCTGGCCGGGCAAGGGCGCGATCCTGCTGTGCCGCACCTCCAACCCGGGCGGTGACGACTGGCAGATGCAGCGCTTGGCCGACGTGCCGGGGCAGCCGCGGCTGTTCGAGCACCTGGCCGAGCTGGCGCAGACGAAGTGGAACGCCAACGGCCAGCTCGCGCTGGTGGTGGGCGCGACCTACCCCGCCGAGATCGCCAAGGTTCGCGAGCTGGCACCGACGCTGCCGCTGCTGATCCCGGGCGTGGGCGCCCAGGGGGGTGATGCGGAAGCAACGGTGCGCGCCGGCCTGCGCCGCGCCGCCGACGGCACGGTGACCGGCACCATCGTCGTCAACAGCTCGCGCGCGGTGCTCTACGCCAGCCGCGGGGACGACTTCGCCGACGCGGCGCGCCGGGTTGCGCTCGCCACGCGCGACCAGCTGAACGCCGCGGCGGGCTGATCCGCGGCGGGCCTATGTCCGGTTCAGCGCGGGCTGGCCGGCATACTGCGGGTCATGCCGCCGAACCGCCCCGACTTCCTGGACGCCCTGGATCGCCGCGACTGGCTGCGCCAGCAGGCGCAGGCCGCTGCCGGGCTGGGGCTGTGGGCCCTGGGCTGGGCCGGCTGCGAGGCGCAGGCGGCTGAAGGCCCGGCCCATCCTGCTCACCCGGCGGGTCAGCGCGAGCATGTGCTGCGCTACGCCTTTCCGACCGCAGAAACCGGCTTCGATCCGGCCCAGCTCTCGGACATTTACTCGCGCACCGTCACCGCGAACATCTTCGAGGCGCTGTACGAGTACGACCACCTGGCGCGGCCCTTCCTGATCCGGCCCTGCCTGGCGGCGGCGCTGCCGGAGGTGGCGGAGAACCACACCCGATTCACGATCCGGCTGCGCCCGGGCGTGCGCTTCCAGGACGATGCGGCCTTCGGCGGCCCGGGCCGTGAGGTCACCGCCGAGGACTGGATCTACAGCTTCAAGCGCATCTACGACCCGGCGCTCAAGAGCCCCAGCCAGCCGACGCTGGAGGAGCAGGGCATCGTCGGCCTGCGCGAACTGCGCGAGGCGGCGCTGAGCGCCAAGCGGCCCTTCGACTACGACGCGCCGGTGCCCGGCCTGGTGGCGCTGGACCGCCACACGCTGCAGATCCGCCTGCGCGCGCCGCGCCCGCGCCTGCTCTACGCGCTGGCGGCGCCGGACGTCTGGGGGGTGGTGGCGCGCGAGGTGGTGCAGCGCTACGGCGACCGGATCATGGAGCACCCGGTGGGCACCGGGCCCTTCCGGCTGGTGAGCTGGCGGCGCAGCTCGCAGATCGTGCTCGAGCGCAACCCGACCTACCGCGAGCGCCGCTACGACGCCCAGCCCGCGGCCGACGACGCCGAGGGCCAGGCGATCCTCGCGCGGCTGCGCGGGCGGCGCCTGCCGATGCTCGAGCGCATCGAGATCGCGGTGATCGAGGAGGCGCAGCCGCGCTGGCTGGCCTTTCTCGCCGGTGAGCAGGACCTGCTGCAGATCGTGCCGCCGGAGTTCGTCGGCCAGGCGATTCCGGGCGGCCGGCTGGCGCCGAACCTGGTCAAGCGGGGCATCGCCGCGCAGCGCGTGCCGGCGGCGGACGTCTTCCTGCAGGTCTTCAACATGGAGGATCCGCTGGTCGGCGGGCTGGCGCCCGAGCGCGTGGCGCTGCGCCGGGCCATCGCGCTGGGCTACGACATCGACCGCGAGATCGCGCTGGTGCGCCGCGGCGAGGCCATCGCCGCGCAGCAGCTGACGGCGCCGGGCACCTTCGGCTTCGACCCCGCGCTGCGCAGCGACGCCACGCGCCACGACCTGTCGCGCGCGCGGGCGCTGCTCGACCTCTACGGCTGGCGCGACCGCGATGGCGACGGCTGGCGCGAGCAGCCCGACGGCCGGCCGTTCACGCTGCAGCTGCTCAGCCAGTCCGACCAGACCACGCGCTCGATGGACGAGATCTTCAAGAAGAACCTCGACGCGCTGGGCCTGCGCCTGGAGCTGAAGATCGGGCAGTGGGCCGAGAACCTCAAGGCCGCGCGCGCCGGGCGCTTCATGATGTGGCGGGTGGGCTCCAGCAGCTCGACGCCCGACGGCCAGGGCGCGATGGAGCGGGCCTACAGCGGCGCCATCGGCAAGGGTAACCTGGCGCGCGCGAAGCTGCCGGGCTTCGACGCCGTCTACGAGCGCCTGCAGGCGCTGCCCGACGGCCCAGAGCGCCAGGCGCTGTTTCGCGAGGCCAACCGCATCGCGCTGGCCTACCTGCCCTACCGCACGACGGTGCACCGCATCCTCTGCGACCTGAGCCA
>DAOLLE010000042.1:0-6208 GCA_035331205.1 Burkholderiaceae bacterium | reverse complement strand
CAAAGACCCCAGGAAGCCCCGATGTCCCTGCCCGAACCCCGGATCACCCATTACCAGCGCTGGCTGGCCGAACAGCGCGGCCTGCGCTTTGCGACCTACGATGAGCTCTGGCAGTGGTCGGTGACCGACCTGGCCGGTTTCTGGCAGTCGCTGTGGGACTACTTCGACCTGCAGTCGCCCACGCCACACAGCGCGGTGCTGGCCGACGAGCGCATGCCCGGCGCGCGCTGGTTCCCGGGGGCGCAGGTGAACTATGTGCGCCAGGTCTTCCGCCATGCGGATGCGGCCTACGGTGCCGGCCATCCGGCGATCGTGTTCCGCAACGAGTGGATGCACGAGGACCACTGCAGCCTCGAAGTGACCTGGCGTGAGCTCCGGCGCGAGGTGGCGTCGCTCGCGGTGTCGCTGCGCCGCATGGGCGTGCAGCCGGGCGACCGCGTGGCCGCCTACCTGCCCAACACGCCGCAGACGGTGGTGGCCTTCCTGGCCTGTGCCAGCATCGGCGCGGTCTGGTCGCTGTGCTCGCCGGAAATGGGGCCGGTGGCGGTGCTCGACCGCTTCCGCCAGATCGAGCCGAAGGTGCTGATCGCCTGCGACGGCTCCAGCTACGGCGGGCGCGACCACGACCGCCGGCCGGTGCTGGCCGAGCTGCTCGACGGCCTGCCCAGCGTCGGCCATGTGGTGCTCTGGCCCTACCTGCTGCGTGAGGCCGATGCCGACGATTTCGCCAGCGCCACCCGCCGCGCCCACGACCTGCGCGTGCTGCTGGCCGGGGACCCGCGCGACTTCGAGCCCGAGTGGCTGCCCTTCGACCACCCGCTGTGGATCGTCTACTCCAGCGGCACCACCGGACTGCCCAAGCCGATCGTGCACAGCCACGGCGGCATCATGCTGGAGGCGCTCAAGCTGTTGGTCCTGCACAACAACCTGGGCCCGACGGTGGAGACGGGTGACCGCTTCCACTGGTCCACCTCGACGGCCTGGGTGATGTGGAACTGCCAGGTCAACGCGCTGCTGGGCGGCACGACGATCTGCCTGTACGACGGCAGCCCGGCCGGCCGTGGCGAGGTGCCGGACTGGACCACGCTGTGGAAGTTCGCTGCCGAGACGCGCACGACGATGTTCGGCGCCGGCGCCGCCTTCTACGCCAACTGCCTGAAGGCCAACATCCCGCCGCAGCGGGTGGCGGACCTGTCGGCGCTGCGTGCGGTGGGTTCTACCGGCTCGCCATTGGCCGAGGAGTGCTACGACTGGCTCTGGCAGAACCTGCCGAAGGTCGATGGCCGCGACATCTGGATCAACCCGATCTCTGGCGGCACCGACTTTGCCGGTGCCTTCATCGCTGGCCTGCCGACGCTGCCGATGGTGCGCGGCGAGATGCAGTGCCGCTGTCTGGGCGCGGCCGTCGAGGCCTGGAGCGAGCCCGATGCGCTGGGCCGAGGCCATGCGCTGACCAATGAGGTGGGCGAGCTGGTGTGCACGCGGCCGATGCCCTCGATGCCGCTGCGTTTCTGGGACGACCCGGACGACCAGCGCTACCGCGAGAGTTACTTCGAGACCTACCCGCGCGGGCGCGACGACGGCAGCCTGGCCGGCCCGGTGTGGCGCCATGGCGACTGGATCCGCATCGTTCCGCACCCCGAATCGGGTGCGAGCGGCGCGATCATCTACGGCCGCAGCGACGCGACGATCAACCGCTTCGGCGTGCGCATGGGCACCGCCGAGATCTACCGCGCGGTCGAGGCGCTGCCGCAGGTGGTCGACAGCCTGGTGGTCGACCTGGAATACCTCGGCCGGCCGAGCTGGATGGGCCTGTTCGTGGTGCTGCGCGACGGCGTGAAGCTCGACGGCGACCTGAGCGAGGCGATCCGTGGCGCGATCCGCAGCTCGCTGTCGCCGCGCTACGTGCCCGACGAGGTGATCCAGGTGCCGGCGGTGCCGCGCACGCTCTCGGGCAAGAAGATGGAGCTGCCGGTCAAGCGGCTGCTGCTGGGCGCCGCCCCGGACAGCGTGCTCAAGCGCGACGCGATGGCCAACGCCGCCAGCGTCGACTGGTTCGTCGACTTCGTCGCCCGGCGGCAAGGCGCCGGCGCCTGAGCCACGGCGGCGCCCCGCCCCTGCTGGGACAGGGGCGGGGGAACGCCCTACAGCCTTCCTTCAGCTGCGCTGCAGTGCCTGGGCCACCCACTGGCCGATCTGCGCTGCGCTCATCGCGCCGCTCTGGCGCGCCACCTCGCGCCCGCCCTGGAACAGCAGCATCGTCGGGATCGAGCGGATGCCGAAGCGCCCGGCGCTGCGCTGGTGGTCGTCGCTGTTGACCTTGGCGAACAGCACCTCGCCGCGCAGAGCCTGGGCGGCCTGGGCGAACTGCGGCGCCATCTGCCGGCAGGGGCCGCACCAGGGCGCCCAGAAATCCACCAGCACCGGCAGGTCGGTCTTGCCGATGACCGCATCGAAGCTGGCGTCGCTCAGCTCGGCGGGATGGCCGTCGAGCAGCGCGGCGCCGCAGCGGCCGCAGGTCGGGCCCTCTTGGCGGCGTTCCTCGGGGACGCGGTTGACGGCTTGGCAGTGAGGACAGGCGATGTGCATGGGGCGCTCCGTTGAATACCCCATGAAGTATGAGCGCCGGCCCGGCTTTCAACCCCTGTGGGGGCTTCTGACCACGCCCGGTCAGGGGGCCAGGGGCAGCTCGGTGTAGAAGCGCCCGCCGTGGAAGATCAGCGGCGAGGCGTCCGCGCGCCAGCGGCACTGCTCGACCTCGCCGACGAAGATGACGTGGTCGCCTTCCTCGTAGCGGCTGCGGTTGTGGCACTCCAGCACCGCGGCCGCGCCGTCGATCAGCGGAATGCCGCCGGCGCCCTCGGACCAGTCCAGGCCGGCGAAGCGGTCGATGTGGCGCGTGGCGAAGCGCTCGGCCAATGCGCGCTGCTCGGCCGCCAGGATGTGGATCGCGTAGTGCGAACCGGCCGAGAAGGCCGGCAGCGAGGCCGCCGCCCGCGACAGGCTCCACAGCACCAGCGGCGGCGTCAGCGACACGGAGTTGAACGAGTTCACCGTCAGGCCGACCGGGCTGCCGTCGGCGGCGCGGGCGGTGACGATGGTCACGCCGGTGGCGAACAGGCCCAGCGCCTGGCGGAATTCCTGGCGCGTGAAGGGCGGCTCGGCGGCGCGGGGGGGAACGGGCTGCATGGAGCAGGATTGTCGGCGATGCCCCGTGACCGTGCCGGGGCAGGGGCGCGCCCGCAGGCGGCCTCGGGGCGGCTGGGTGCCGGGTGGCCTCCTAGAATGGCCCGATGTCCCTCGCGCCCGGTCCGCAGCCGCTCCCTTCCCCCGAGGCCGCGGCCCGCCTGCTGCAGGCCTGGCGCTTCGCGGTGGTGCTCGTGCTGGGCTTCGCCTCCGGGCTGCCACTGGCGCTGACCGGCCAGGCGATGCAGGCCTGGCTGAGCCTGGAGGGCCTGGACGTGGCCACCATCGGCTTTCTGAGCCTGGTCGGCCTGCCCTACACCTTCAAGTTCCTCTGGGCGCCGCTGATGGACCGCTTCGACCTGCCCTGGCTGGGCCGGCGGCGCGGCTGGCTGGTGGCCAGCCAGCTGGCGCTGGCGCTGGCGCTGCTGGCGATGGCGGCCACGCCGCCGAAGCAGGCGGTGCAGGCCTTCGCGCTGCTGGCGGTGGGCGTGGCCTTTCTCTCGGCGACGCAGGACGTGGTGATCGACGCCTACGGCACCGACCTGCTGCCCGGCGCCGAGCGCGGCCTGGGCTCGTCGCTGAAGGTGCTGGGCTACCGGCTGGCGATGATCCTCTCCGGCGGTGTGGCGCTGATCTGGACCGACCCGGCCAATGTTGTCGCGGGCGCCGCCGCGGGGGCCAGCGCGGGCGCGGCCTGGACCTGGCCGCAGGTCTACCGCCTGATGGCGGCGATCATGCTCGGCGCGGCGGTCCTCAGCGCGCTGGCGCTGCCCAAGCTGCCCGAGCCGCCGCCGGGCGAGGGCGTGGCGCGCAACGACCTGATCGGCTTCGTCGCGGTGGTGGCCGCGGTGGCGCTGGGCTACGCGCTGACCGACCGGCTGATCGGCCCGCTGGCGGCCTGGTTGCTCGGCCCGCTGCTGGAGGGCACGGCGCTGCCTGCGCTGCTGCGCCAGCGCTGGATCGACCTGGCCGTGCTGCTGGCCGGCATCGCGCTGACGCTGCCGCTGGCGGCCTGGGCGGCGCGGCGCGCGCGCTTCGAGACGCTGCTCAGCGGCCTGGCGAATTACTTCGCGCAGCCGGGCGCCTGGGCCTTTCTCGCCTTCGTGGTGCTCTACAAGCTGGGCGACGCCTTTGCCGGTGCGCTGATGACGCCCTTCCTGCTCAAGAGCATGGCCTACGCCTCGGCCGAGGTGGGCGTGGTCAACAAGGTGATCGGGCTGTGGCTGACCATCGGTGGGGCGCTGCTCGGCGGGGCGCTGATGCTGCGCCTGGGGCTGTGGCGCGCGCTCTTCCTCTTCGGGCTGCTGCAGGCGGCGAGCAACCTGGGCTTCTGGTGGCTGGCGGTCAACGGCAAGGGGGCGCTGCCGGGGCTGACCGTGCCGGCCTTCGACTGGGGCTTCCTGCACCTGGCGCAGCCCACGCCGGTGGACGGCGGCCTGCTGATGGTGATCGCCTTCGAGAACCTCAGCGGCGGCATGGGCACGGCGGCCTTCGTCGCCTTCCTGATGAGCCTGACCAGCCAGCGCTTCAGCGCCACGCAGTACGCGCTGCTGAGCGCCTTCGCCTCGGTCGGGCGGGTCTGGGTGGGGCCGCTGGCGGGGGTGCTGGCCGAATCGATCGGCTGGCCGACCTTCTTCCTGGTCTCCACCGCGATGGCGCTGCCGGCGTTGGCGATGCTCTGGCGGCTGCGCGCGACGGTGCAGGCGCTGGAGCCGCCGGCCGGCGCCGCGCTGGCGGACGACTGACGCCGACCCGGTCAACCGCCCGGCGTGCTGGACCGATATGCTCTCGCGTGCGTCCTGCCCGCACCGGCGCTCGGACCCCCGGTGTGGCGGCGGCGAACGATTTGCCGCGTGCCGGGTCTCAGCGATCCGGACCCGCCCCTGCGACGACGTGGACCGATGACCTGCCCACCGCCATGAACGACCTGTCCTGCCCGAGCTTCACCACCGACGCCGACATCGCCCTGCCCGAGATGGTTCGCCAGCGCGACTGCCGCTGCCCGCTGCACCAGCGCCGCCTGTTCAGCCGCCTGCTGGTGGCTGGCGCCGCCAGCGCCGCGGCCGGGTCCGTGCTGGCGCGCGAGGGGGTCGAGGTGGGCGGCATCTCCAAGTTCGCGAAGTTCTACCCGGCCGACCAGATCGAGGCCGATGCGGGCCGGCAGTACGCCCAGCTGCGCCAGGAGGCCGACGGCAAGGGGGCGCTCGCTGCCGTCAATCACCCGCAGATGGTGAGGCTGAATGCCATCGCCCAGCGCCTGATCCCCTACACCTACGAGTGGAACCCGCGGGCGAAGCAGTGGAAGTGGGAGGTCAGCCTGATCGGCAGCAAGACGCTCAACGCCTTCTGCATGCCCGGCGGCAAGATCGCCTTCTATCACGGCATCCTGGCGCAGCTGCAGCTCAACGACGACGAGGTGGCGATGATCATGGGCCACGAGATGGCCCACGCGGTGCGCGAGCACGCCCGCGAGCGCATCGGCAAGACCCTGGCCACGCGCGGGGGCATCTCGATCGTGTCGAGCCTGCTCGGCTTCGGCGAAGTGGGGCGCACCCTGGCCGATGCCGGTGGCCAGCTGCTGACGCTGACGTTCAGCCGCGAGGACGAGTCCGAGGCCGACCTCGTCGGCATGGAGCTGGCCGCGCGCGGCGGCTACGACCCGCGCGCCGGGGTGACGCTGTGGCAGAAGATGGCGGCGGCCTCCAAGGGCGCGCCGCCGCAGTTCCTGTCCACCCACCCGTCGGGCGCTACACGCATCCAGGACATCGAGGCCAGCCTGCCCAAGGTCACCGGCCTGTACGCCCGTGCCGAGAAGCCGCCGGTGCGCTACCAGCCGCCCGAGCTCAAGGGCTGACGCACCCCGGCGGGCGAGCGGCGGGCGAGTGGCGGCGGCTCATGCGGGCGCCCGGCCCTGCGGGCCGATCGCCGCCAGGGCTGTGGCCAGCGCCGCCATCGCCAGCACGATCACCGCGCCCGAGGGCAGGTCCAGCAGGGCCGACAGCAGCAGGCCCAACGCGTAGGC
>DAOLLE010000041.1:0-12131 GCA_035331205.1 Burkholderiaceae bacterium | reverse complement strand
CGCACGATGCCGTCGGTCACGGACACGACGGTGCCCTGGTTGCGGATGTCCGTCGATGCGCCAAGGCCCTCGATGCGGCTCTTGATCAGTTCGGAAATTTCTGCGGGATTCAGTTGCATAGCTTGCTCCCAGTCTGGTCAAGCCGCCTGGTCGGGCCGGCACATGACGCGGGGATGGATTCGGTGCTGCGGGAGGAGTCCTCAGGCGCTGAGTGCGACCTTCATGCGCTCCAGGCGGGCGCGCACGGAAGCGTCGAGCACTTCGTCGCCGACCACCACGCGGATGCCGCCGATCAGCTCGGGCTCGAGCACGACCTGCGAGGTCAGCTTGCGACCGAATCGGCGCTCCAGGTTGGTCATCACATCGGCCAGCTGCGCCGGCTCGATGGGGTAGGCGCTGTAGATCGTCGCGTCGGACACTCCGCTGGCGGCGTTGGCCAGGGCATGGAACTGCTCGGCAACGGCAGGCAGGGCCACCAAACGACCGTTCTCGATGACCGTGCGCAGGAAGTTCTGCACGCCGGCATCCAGAGACACGTTCGCCGCGGCGACGATGACGTCGTAGACCTGCTCGGCCGAGACCTTGGGGCTGTCGGCGAACTGGCGGAGTTCCGGGTTACCAGCCACGGCAGCCAGGGCCGCGATCTGGCGGCCCCAGGCCGCCACGTCGGCACCTTGGGCCGCCTTGTACAGGGCCTCGGCGTAGGGGCGTGCGATGGTTGCGAGCTCGGCCATGGTCAGAGCTCCGTCTTCAGGCGGCCCAGCAGGTCGGCGTGGACGGCGGCGTTGACTTCGCGCTGCAGGATCTGCTCTGCGCCCTTGACGGCCAGTGCGGCGACCTGCTCACGCAGAGCTTCGCGGGCCTGCACGGACTGCTGTTCGGCGTCGGCCTTGGCGGCGGCCACGATCTTGGCGCCTTCTTCCTCAGCGCGCTTCTTGGCCTCTTCGACGATGGCCTGGGCGCGCTTGTCGGCGTCGGCGATGCGCTGCGTGGTCTCGGTGCGGGCCTGCGACAGCTCGGCTTCGATGCGCTTGTTGGCCGAAGCCAGTTCGGTCTTGGCCTTGTCGGCGGCAGCCAGGCCGTCGGCGATCTTGCGGGCACGCTCGTCGAGCGCAGCCGTGATCGGGGGCCAGACAAATTTCATCGTGAACCAGACCAGGATCAGGAACACGATCATCTGGACGATGAGGGTACCGGTGATGCTCACTTGTCAGCCTCGGTGTTGATGAGGGAAACGACCCGCCGGATCCGGGACGCGGGGGACACGGATCCGGCCGGAGCGGAAAACCTCACCCGATTACTTCGCAGCGATGGCGGCGAGCTGACCCAGGAACGGGTTGGCGGTGGCGAACCACAGGGCGATACCGGTACCGATGATGAATGCGGCGTCGATCAGACCAGCCAGCAGGAACATCTTGGTCTGCAGTTCACCCATCAGCTCGGGCTGGCGAGCAGCCGACTCGAGGTACTTGCTGCCCATGATGCCGATGCCGACGCAAGCGCCGACGGCACCCAGACCGATGATCAGACCAGCGGCGAGAGCGACAAAGCTGATGACTTCCATGTTGACTCCTAGAGATGCGAAGTGAAGAGACGAGGTTGAGGATTCCCGCGGAACGGGTGGGGAGAAAACGAGACCGATCGGCCGGCCCGCAGGCCGGCCTCAGCAGGCCCGGTGGTCAGTGGGCGTCGTGCGCCTGACCGATGTACACGAGCGTGAGCATCATGAACACGAAGGCCTGCAGGGTGATGATCAGGATGTGGAAGATCGCCCAGGCCGAGCCCGCGATGATGTGACCGATCGCTAGGCCGATGCCGGTGCCCGTGAGGGAGAAGGCCCCACCCATCAAGGCAATCAGCAGGAAGATCAGCTCACCGGCGTACATGTTGCCGAACAACCGCATGCCATGCGACACGGTCTTGGCCACGAACTCGATGACCTGCATCAGGAAGTTGAAGGGATACAGCGCCCAGTGGTCGCCAAAGGGGGCCGCGAACAGCTCATGGATCCAGCCGCCCAGGCCCTTGATCTTGACGTTGTAGATCAGGCAGATGATCAGCACCGACAGCGACAGGCCCATCGTCACCGACAGGTCGGCGGTCGGCACGACACGCAGATAGGCGTGGTGCGGATCCCCACCGGCCGCACCGTAGACCTTTTCCCAGAGGAAGGGCAGCAGGTCGACCGGCAGCAGGTCCATCGCGTTCATCAGGAAGATCCAGAGGAACACGGTCAGCGCCAGCGGGGCCACGAGCTTGCGGCTCTGGGCGTTGTGAACAATGCCCTTGGCCTCGTTTTCGACCATCTCGACGAGGATTTCGACAGCCGCCTGGAAGCGACCCGGCACGCCGGAGGTGGCGCTGCGGGCGGCCCGCCACAGCAGGAAAGAACCCACGAGGCCCAGGAGGATCGCAAAGATCATCGAGTCCCAGCTGACGACCGACAGGTCGAAGGGGCCGTGGAGTTCCTTGTTGCGCAGGTGGGTCAGGTGGTGAACGATGTATTCACCCGCCGTTGGCCCGTGTGCTGCTGCTGCGTGTGCTTCGGCTGCCATCTTGATTCAGTTCTCGTCAACGCTTGTTCGACCCGCGCCACAGGAGCGCGACCCAGTAGATCTTGATGCACACGATCAGCGCCACCAGCAAGGCAGGCCAACTCACTCCGTGCACGAACCTCGGTGCCAGCGCCAGCAAGAACACCGAGATACCAATCTTGCCAAACTCCCACATCATGAAGCTGACAGCGGCCACGCCGGCGTTCAGTCGGGAAAACTGGCTGGTCAGCCCGCGCGCCATCAAGGCACCCGGCAGCACCACGCACATCGACCCATACAGGACCGACAGCGCCACCACCCGACCCGACCACCATGCGGCCAAGCCCGCCATCACCACCCCGACCAGAGCCTGCACGGCGACCACCCGCCAGGGCGAGATCGATGGGTCACGCTCACGCAGGGCCTGAGCCTCTTCACGGGTCAGGCTCTTGAACTGCGCCGACGCGCCCTCATCCTCTTCATCGTCCCACGCTCGCCAGTCAGCCCGAACGGGTGGCTTTGAAGCGGGGATGTGCACGTGCGCAGACTTCGGTGTAGGTTTCGGCAAAACCCGCGCATTATACGTGGGAACCCTCATACCTTGTGAAGCCTGACGCGATCCGTCGGACCGAGCCAGGGAACTCGCCGTGTCGCCGCCGCGACACGGCACGGGTCGCGCGAAGCTCGGGGCACTCGGCCTGCTGCCCGCACCCCGCCCAGTCAGGGCCGCAGATGATGCACCGGCAGGCCCGGCACCGGCACGCTCAGCGCCAGCACCGCACCAGCCCAGGGCTGGGCACGGCGCTCCTCGGCCGGTCGACCTTCGCTGACTGTCGTGACATAGAGCGTGCGCAGGTCCGCACCGCCGAAGCAGGGCATCGTCGGGCAGCGCACCGGCAACTCGACCTCGGCCAGCAGTTCGCCCGTGGGCGCCAGGCGCAGCAGGCGCTGACCTTCGTACATCGCCACCCAGTAGGCGCCGTCGGCGTCGACCGCCGCGCCATCCGGACGCCCGCCGTAGGCCGACAGCGGCTGCTCCGGATCTCGCTTCGGGAACTCGCGCAGCAGGCGCTGTGCGCAGAGCGATCCGTCGCTGCCGTCGAAGTCGAAGGCCCAGATGCGGTGCGACTTGGTGTCCGACCAGTACATCGTTGCGCCGTCCGGGCTCCAGGCCAGGCCGTTCGACACGGTGATGCCGTCGGCGCGCCGCTTCAGCTCACGCCCGTCCCAGCAATACAGCGCGGCACGCGGCGGATCGCGCGGCTCGTAGATCGTGCCGACCCAGTAGCGCCCCTGAGGGTCGCACTTGCCGTCGTTGAAGCGCTCGCAGGTCGGGTCGTAGGGCGGCGCGGCCAGGCGCGTGCGGCACCCGGTGTGCGGGTCGAAGCGCCAGAGGCCATCGCGCATCGCCAGCAGCAGGCGGCCATCGACCATCGGCGCGCAGGCCGAGGGCTCGCAGGGCAGATCCCAGCGCCGGCATGCACCACTGTGGGGCTCCAGGCGGTGCAGCGCGCGCCCCGAAATGTCGCACCAATACAACGCCTGCTCAGCGGAATGCCACATCGGCGACTCGCCGAGCAGGCAGGGATCGCTGACGGGGCGGACATCGAAGGCAGCGGACATGGCGGGCAGCGCAACAGGATTTCAGCAGACGAAACGGCCTCACGCCACATGGCAAGCAGGCTCGCCGGCGATGCTAGCGGCGTACCGCGATGTAACCCAGCCCATCCGCGGCCGGCGGGCACGCGTTCGAGGAGGCGCCGGGCTGGGCGCAGCCCGGCCCCGGGAGCGCTCAGTAGCGCGTGGTCGTGTCGTCCAGGTCGACGCAGAGGTAGTGCGCCCCCGGGATCGGGTTGAAGTAGTAAGGCGGCACCTCACGAAAACCCAGGCTGGCGTAGAGCTCGCGCGCGGCCTCCATGTCGTCGAGCGTATCGAGCAGCATGTTGGAGTAGCCGATCTCGCGCGCCGCATCGATCAGCGTCTGCGCCAGCGTGCGCCCCAGCCCATAGCGGCGAAAGCCCCGCCGCACGTACAGCCGCTTCATCTCGCAGGCGTTGACGTGGTCGACGTCGGCCAGGTGACGCAGCGCACCACAGCCGGCCGGCTCGCCATCGACCAGGGCCAGCAGCAGGCGCCCGCCGGCCGACTCGGCGTACTCGCCGGGCAGCGCGGCCAGCTCGGCCTCGAAGCCCTGGAAGCAGAGATCGACCTGCAGCTGCTCGGCGTACTCCCGGAAGAGGCGGCGGCAGTTTTCGAGCTCCTCCGGCCGGCTCACCACGACGACGCGCACGGCGTCGCCCGCGCCAGAGGCGCCCGACGAGGCCGGCGGGACGGGCGCGGCGGCGGCGTCAGAGGCCTTCACGGCAGGAACCCTTGCGGCGCCTGAGCAGCGGGTCGGCAGCAGCGTTCACCGAACGGAACATCGACAAGGCGAGCGGGAATCGAAGGAGCCCGCACTCTAACGCGATCCGGCCCCGCCTGCGCCACCTCGGGCGCGGATGCAGGCAGCGCTCACAGCCGCACGGTCCCCCCGATGCAGGCCGCCACGTCGCCGCCCACCCAGAGCCCCTCGGCGTCGCGCGCCAAGGTGACCCGGCCGGCCCGGCCCATCGCCCGGCCCTGGCTGGCAACGTAGCGCTCGGGCAGCACGCCCTCGTCCATCAGCCACTGGGCCACGCTGGCGTTGAGGCTGCCGGTGACCGGATCCTCGGCCACCCCGAGCGGCGCGGCGAAGGCGCGCAGCTCGACGTCGGCCACACCGCCCGCCGCATAGGACCCGACGAGGCCGACCTTCGCCAGCGACTTCAGCGCCGCCTGATCCGGTTGCACCGCCAGCACGCGCTCGGCGCTGGCCAGGCGCAGCGTCAGCCAGGCCGGCCCGTTGTCCAGCCACTGCGCCGCCAGCACTTCGTCGGTCGCCAGGCCCAGCGCGGCGCACACGGCGACCAGCAGATCGGACTCCACCGCACGCCGGCGCAGCGGCGGCGCCCGAAAGGCCAGCCGGCCCGCCTCGGCGTCGTGGCGCAGCGGCACGAGGCCCACGCCGCACTGCTGCACCACCACGCCCGCGCGCTGCGGCCGCCCGCCGTGGTCGAGCCAGACGCGCGCGCTGCCCAGCGTCGGGTGCCCGGCAAAGGGCAGCTCGCCGCCGGGTGTGAAGATCCGAACCCGGTAGTCGGCCGCCGGATCGGTGGGCGGCAGCAGGAAGGTGGTCTCCGACAACTGCGTCCAGCGCGCGAAGGCGGCCATCGTCGCATCGTCAAGCCCCTCGGCATCGACCACCACCGCCAGCGGGTTGCCCCGCATCGGCTGGTCGGTGAAGACGTCGACCTGGGCGAAGCGGCGCTCGCGCACGACCGACGAAGCGGACGGGGACGCGCTCACGGCGTCGGCTCCCCGAGGCGATCCAGGTGCTCGCGCAGCACGCGGCCGAGCACCGCGACGCCGTCGTCGATCTCCTGCGCACTCAGCGTCACGAAGGACAGCCGCAGCGTGCGCCGGTCCGCCGCGTGGGCGTAGAAGGCCGCCCCCGGCACGTAGGCGATGCCCTGGGCCACCGCGGCCGGCAGCAGCTCGCCGGCATCGCAGCCCGCGGGCAGTCGCAGCCAGAAGAACATGCCGCCCTGCGGCGCCTGCCACTCGCTGCCCGGCGGCAGGCTGCGCTGCAGCGCGGCCTGCATCGCGTCGCGCTGGGCGTGGTAGCGCGCGCGGATCGTCGGCGTGTGGCGCTCGAGGAAGCCGTCGCGCAGCACCTCGGCCACCAGCCGCTGGTTGAAGCTGGGGGTGTGCAGGTCGGCCGCCTGCTTGGCCTGCAGCAGCTTGGGGTAGAGCGCGCGCGGCGCCACCAGGTAGCCCAGGCGCAGACCCGGGGCCAGCACCTTGGAGAAGGAACCGAGGTAGAGGCTGCCCTCGGCCCAGCGCGCCGTCAGCGGGCGCGGCGGCGGCGCGTCGTACCAGAGGTCGCCGTAGGGGTTGTCCTCGACCAGCGGGATGCCGGCGCGCTGAGCGGCGGCCACCAGCTCGACGCGGCGCGCCTCGGAAATCGTGCGGCCGGTGGGGTTCTGGAAGTTGGGCAGCACATAGAAGAAGCGGGTGCCCGGCGCGTCGTGGCGCAGCGCGGCCAGCGCGTCGGGGTGCGGCCCGTCGGCATCGCCGGCCACGCTGACGAAGGTGGGCTCGCAGGGGCTGAAGGCCTGCAGCGCGCCCAGGTAGGTCGGCGTCTCCACCGCCACCGGCGCGCCCGCGTCCACCAGCACCTTGGCGATCAGGTCCAGCCCCTGCTGGGAGCCGGTGGTGATCAGCACCTGGTCGGCGTCGGCCTCGATGCCCTGCCCGCGCAGGTGGTGGGCGATCCACTCGCGCAGCGGCGCGTAGCCCTCGCTCGCGGCGTACTGCAGCGCCGCCTGCGGGTGATCGCGCAGCACGCGCTCGGCGGCCTCGCGCATCGCCTCGACCGGAAAGCTCAGCGGCGAAGGCAGGCCGCCGGCCATCGACAGGATGCCGGGCCGCTCGGTGACCTTGAGGATCTCGCGGATCACCGAGGGGTTCATGCGCTCGGCCCGCCGCGCGGGCTGCCAGGGAGAGAGGGACATCGGAGACCTCCAGGTCGGACAGGACAGACTAGAACACAGGGGACGCCACGCCGCCACATTCGGCGCGCCCCGCGACACAGCACTCAGCGCGCCGCGGGCGCCCCCGCCGCCATGCGGCGGCCCAGCAGCACGGTGGCCACCACCGCGGCCATGAAGGCCAGCGTCAGCGGCTGCAGCGCCTCGCCCAGCAGCGGCACCGCCGCCAGCATGGACACGAAGGGCTGGATCAGCTGGACCTGGCTGACGCGCAGGGCCCCACCCCAGGCCAGGCCGCGGTACCAGGCGAAAAAGCCCAGCCACATCGACACCAGCGCCAGGTAGGCGAAGGCCGCCCAGGCCGCCGGGCGCGCCTGCGCCAGCTGATCGGCGTGGGTCTGCAGGCCTGTCAATGCGGACGGCAGGGTGATCGGCAGGCACAGCAGCAGCATCCAGCAGATCACCTGCTCGGGCGCCATGCCCTGGGACGCCAGGCGCGCGCCGGCCACGTAGCCGGTGGAGGCGCTCAGCACCGCGAGCAGCAGCCAACCATCGCCCACCGACAGGCGCCCGCCACCCTGCAGCAGCGCAAACCCCAGCACCAGCGCGCAGCCCAGCCCCGCGCAGGCCCAGAAGCCGACCGAGGGCCGCTGGCGCAGCCAGAGCGCGCCCACCACCGCGGTGGACAGCGGCAGCAGCCC
The DNA here is from genome assembly GCA_035331205.1 of Burkholderiaceae bacterium. Taxonomy (GTDB): domain Bacteria; phylum Pseudomonadota; class Gammaproteobacteria; order Burkholderiales; family Burkholderiaceae_C; genus Sphaerotilus. The sequence goes on along the minus strand of DAOLLE010000041.1, from coordinate 4,328 downwards.
GGTGATGACGGCAGCGTGCACCGCCTCGACCTCGCGCACCGCCCAGCCCAGGCAGACCGGAAAGCCGAACACCACGCCCGCCCCGCCGATCGCCAGCAGCGGCCACTGCCCCCGCTGCGGCCAGGGCGCCCGCAGCACCAGGAGATAGCCCGCCGACAGCAGCCCCGCCACCGCGGCACGTGCGAGCGCCACCCAGGCCGGTGGCAGCTGCGGCGCCTCGGCCGTACCACCCGCCAGGCGGGTCAGCGGCAGCGTCATGGCGAACATCAGCACCCCGGCCACGCCGAGCCAGAAGCCCTGCCGCGCTCGGCGATCGGCGGCCGCGCTCATGGGCGCAGCGCCGTGAACGGCTCGGCCGGCGATTCCAGAGCAGCCAGTGCAAGGGGAGTTGGCGACATCATGCGGGCAGTCTAGACTTCACGAACCATACAGTTTCAGCACAGATGGCGAGATACAGGTAGCCACTGTATGGCTCACTTCACCGTCACAGTGACCATGGACTCGAGCGCCGACGCCCTCCTCGAACCGACCCCGGCCCTGCCTCCGAGCGCCGGGCTGCGCACCGGGCGCTCGAACCAGCTGGCCGAGCGCTACGCGCTGCGCATCCAGCAGGGTCTGGCCGCGCCCGGCAGCCGCCTGCCCTCGGTGCGCGAGTGCGCGCGCCGCCACGGCGTCAGCCCCAGCACCGTGGTGGCCGCCTACGACCAGCTGCAGGCGCGCGGGCTGGTGGAGGCGCGCAGCCAGCGCGGCTTCTTCGTGCGCGCACCGCGCCGCGTGGGCGACAGCGCCGCCCCGAAGGCGCTGGCCCAGCGCAGCAGTCCGCCGGTGGACGCCACCGCGCTGATCCGCGGCATGTTCACCACCGCCAGCGACCGCCCGGGGCCCGGCAGCGGCCTGCTGCCGCCCGACTGGCTCGATGCTCCGCTGCTGCAGCGCGCGCTGCGCCGCGCCTGCAGCCAGCCCGACCTCGGCCTGCGCTACGGCGAACCGGCCGGCGACCCCGGCCTGCGCCAGCAGCTGGCACAGCGGCTGGCCGACCTGGGCATCGACGCCGCGCCGCGGCAGATCGTCACCACCACCGGCGCCACCCACGCGCTGGACGTGATCGCCCGTGCCTGGCTGCAGCCCGGCGACGCGGTGCTGATCGACGAGCCCGGCTGGGCGGTGGAGTTCGCCCGGCTGAGCGCGCTGGGCATGCGGCTGCTGCCGGTGCCCCGCGGACCCCAGGGCCCGGACCTGGCGGCGATGGCCCAGCTGGCCGAACTGCACCGCCCAAAGCTCTACGTGACGGTGTCCGTGCTGCACAACCCCACCGGCTGCAGCCTGCCGCTGGGCGCCGCCCACCAGGTGCTGCAGCTGGCGCAGGCGCAGGACTTCGCCATCGTCGAGGACGACACCTACGCCGGCTTCGCGCCCCACCACGCGCCGCGCCTGGCCGCGCTCGACGGGCTGCGCCGCGCGATCTACGTCAGCGGCTTCTCGAAGATCCTGGCGCCCAACTGGCGCGTGGGCTTCCTCGCCGCGCCCGAGGCCTGGGTGGACCGGCTGATCGACACCAAGATGATCAGCAGCCTGACCACGCCGGCGCTGCACGAACAGGCGGTGGCCTGGTGCCTGGAGCAGGGCCTGCTGCGCCGCCATGCCGAGCGGGTGCAGGAGCGGCTGGCGGCCGCGCGCAGCCGCACGATGCGCCTGGCCGAGCAAGCCGGCTGCCGGCCGGTGACGCCGCCGCAGGGCCTGTTCGGCTGGGTCGACACCGGGCTGGACACCGACCGCCTGGCCGAGCTGCTGCTCGACGAGGGCTGGCTGCTCGCCCCCGGCTCGCTCTTCCTCGCGGTGCGGCGACCGAGCCCCTGCATGCGCATCAACTTCGCCACCTCGCAGGACCCGCGCTTCTGGCGCGACTTCGAGGCCGCCAAGGCCGCGCTGCAACGCTGAACTTGCGGCGCCCCGGAAAGGACAACGCCGGCTCGGGGCCGGCGTTGAGCGGGAGGGCGAGTGGGGCGGGATCAGGCCGGCTCGACCAGCGCCTTCTTCATCTTCTTCATCGCCGCGACTTCGATCTGGCGGATGCGCTCGGCACTGACGCCGTATTCGGCGGCCAGCTCATGCAGCGTCATGCCGCCGGAGCCGTCGTCGTTGACCTTCAGCCAGCGCTCCTCGACGATGCGGCGGCTGCGCGCATCCAGCGCGTCCAGCGCGCGCAGCAGGCCAGGGCCGGCCAGCTCGTCGCGGGCGCGGGTCTCCAGCGCGCGGGTCGGCTCCTGACGGTCGTCGGCCAGGTAAGCGATCGGCGCAAAGGACTCGTCGTCCTCGTCGGTCCCGGGTTCGAGCGCCACGTCGCCACCGGCGAAGCGGGTCTCCATCTCGATGACCTCTTCGCGCTTGACGTTGAGCTCGCGCGCGACGGTGTCGATCTCGGCCTCGGTCAGCCCGGCACGGTGCGTCTGGCCGTCGGCGGCCTCGCCCTTGAGCTGGCGCTTCATCGAACGCAGGTTGAAGAACAGCTTGCGCTGGGCCTTGGTGGTCGCCACCTTGACCATGCGCCAGTTCTTCAGGATGTACTCGTGGATCTCGGCCTTGATCCAGTGCAGCGCGTAGCTGACCAGCCGCACGCCCTGGTCCGGGTCGAAGCGCTTGACGGCCTTCATCAGGCCGACATTGCCTTCCTGGATCAGGTCGCCCTGCGGCAGGCCGTAACCCAGGTACTGGCGCGCGACCGACACCACCAGACGCAGGTGCGAGAGCACCAGCCGGCCGGCGGCTTCCAGATCCTGGTGGTCACGCAGGCGACGTGCCAGCTTGGTTTCCTCGTCGGCGCTGAGCAGCGGCAGGCGATTGACCGCAGCGATGTACGCATCAAGGTTCCCCAGCGAAGGCACGAGGGCCCAGGGGTCACGCAGAGCAACAGCGGTGGAGGCGGACAGGTTCATGGCGTCTGTAGACAACCCGGATCTGCTTTGGTTCCCTTCAGTTTAGCACTCGCTCGTCGGGAGTGCTAAGCAGGGCGAAGACCCCGTCCCCAACGCGCAGTGCGGCGTGAAAACCGCCGCCCACGCGGCGCCGACCGGTCGGTCTCGTGTTGGCCGCAGGACGACCTAGAGATCGCCGCCGGCTTCGAGGCCGGCCAAACGGCGCAGCGCCTGCACGTCGTGGATGTGCAGCTGGTAGCCATGCACGTCGATCACGCCGCGCGACTCGAAGCTGCGCATCAGCCGCGACAGGGTCTCCGGCGTCATCGCCAGCTGCTGGGCAATGTCGCGCTTGCGCTCCTGCAGCCGCAGGTCATGCGCGCCGCGGGTCACCGGACAGCGCTGCAGCAGCCACTGGGCGAAGCGCGCCGGCGCATCGTTGTGCAGCAGGTTGCGCGAGGCGATCGTCAGCTCGTCGATCCGCTGCGCGAGGTTGACGCACAGCCGCAGCGCCAGCGCCGGGTGGGTGGCCAGGTGCGGCTTCAGGCGCTCCAGCGACAGCTCGGCGATCACCACGTCGGAGAGTGCCTGCGCCTCCATCGCGTAGGGCTGGTCCAACCAGGCGGCGGTGACGTCCAGCCAGGCCGGCCCGGTCACGCTGCGCTCGGTGCGCAGGCTGCCATCGGCGGCACGCGAGCCCAGCACCACGTCGCCGGACATCAGCATGACCAGCGCACGAGCAGGCACCGATCCATCGAGCACCACATCGCCCGCGGCCACGCTGTGCCGTTCGGCCAAGCGCACCAGCAGGGCGAATTCGGAAGCGCTCAGGGGCGATCCCCCAAGCACCCGTTGCCAGGGCGCCGGGTCGGCCGGCGATGGCGGTGCCGCCGCCAAGCGACGGCGCGGGCGGGGCAGGTTGCTGCTGGCACGAGAGGCCGAGCCTCCGGCCATGACGTCCAAGGTCTCCACGGCGGCGCAGGTGATAGGGGCAAATCAGCGAAAACGCTGCTGCACTGTCACCCATGTCGTGGGGTCCACGGTTGAGGCATGTCAATCCTCAGAGCGCCGCTGCGGCCAGCCCGGCCCCTTTGGACGCAGGATCTGCGCCAGCTCACACGCATACCCCACCTGGTGGTCGCACCCAGGCGGTGAGGCCGGACCGGCCCCGCACGGCGCTCAGTCCAGGCCGAGTTCCTGGATCTTGCGGGTGATGGTGTTGCGCCCGATCCCCAGGCGCTGGGCGGCTTCGATGCGCCGTCCCCGGGTGATCGACAGCGCGGTCAGGATCAGGCGGGCCTCGAACAGCCGCGTCAGCTGGTCCCAGACCTCCGGCTGGCCGGCCTCCAGCAGGCGGCGGGCCTCCTGCTCCAGGTCCTGCAGCCAACCGCCCTCTACGCCCGCGCCCTCCCCGCC
>DAOLLE010000040.1:0-12148 GCA_035331205.1 Burkholderiaceae bacterium | reverse complement strand
TCTCGAAGTACCTGGCCGAGCACGGCGTGGTGGTCGAGAAGACGGGCCTGTACTCCTTCTTCATCATGTTCACCATCGGCATCACCAAGGGCCGCTGGAACACGCTGCTGACCGCGCTGCAGCAGTTCAAGGACGACTACGACCGCAACCAGCCGATCTGGCGCGTGCTGCCCGAGTTCGCCGCGGCCTTCCCGGTCTACGAGCGCATGGGCCTGCGCGACCTGTGCCAGACCATTCACGAGGCCTACGCCGAGGGCGACATCGCCCGCCTGACCACCGAGGTCTACCTCTCCGACGTCGAGCCGGCGATGAAGCCCAGCGACGCCTACGCCCACATCGCGCACCGCAAGACCGAGCGCGTGGAGATCGACCAGCTCGAGGGCCGCATCACCACCGCGCTGCTGACGCCGTACCCCCCGGGCATCCCGCTGCTGATCCCGGGCGAGCGCTTCAGCCGCAAGATCGTCGAGTACCTGCGCTTCACCCGCACCTTCAATGACCGCTTCCCGGGCTTCCACACGGATGTGCACGGCCTGGTCGAGGAGGACCTGGGCGGGGGGCGCAAGCGCTACTACATCGACTGCGTGGCGGTCTGACGGGCGGCCCGTGGGGGCGCCGGGCCGGAAACGGGCCCGGCGGGCGGCCGAGCCGTCAACTTGATGCAGGTCTGTCACCGATTGGTGGCACCATTCAAGGGTTTCCCCCCAAGGACTGTCCCCCGACCATGTGCGCTGACCGATCTCCCGACGCCCTTCTCGACGACGACAGCCTGCAGGCGCTGCTGCAGGCCCGCCACGGGGATCCGTTCTCGGTGCTGGGCATGCACCCGACCGAGGCTGGCGTGGTGGTGCGCGCGCTGCTACCCGGTGCGCTGGCGGTGACGGTGCTCGACGCCCGCGGGCGCCGCGTGGCCGACTTGCAGCGCGAGGCGGGCACGCCGCTGTTCCAGGCGCTGATGCCGCGCCGGCGCAACCCCTTCGCCTACCGCCTGCGCGTGACCTGGGAGGGCCCCAACGGCGAGCCCTCGCACACGCTGGACATCGAGGACGCCTACCGCTTCCCGGCGCTGCTGGGCGACCTGGACATCTGGCTGCTGGCCGAGGGCACGCACCAGCGGCCCTACGAGTGGCTGGGCGCGCACCTGAACACGGTGGACGGCGTCGAGGGCACGCGCTTTGCCGTCTGGGCCCCGAGTGCGCAGCGCGTCTCGGTGGTGGGCGACTTCAACCAGTGGGACGGCCGGCGCCACATGATGCGCCTGCGCCACGAGTGCGGCGTCTGGGAGATCTTCGTCCCGCAGGTGGGCGAGGGCGATCTCTTCAAGTTCGAGCTGCTGGGCGCCGACGGCCACCTGCGCCTGAAGGCCGACCCCTTCGCCTTCCGCGCCGAGATGCGCCCGCAGACCGCCTCGGTGGTGCAGCGCCTGCTGCCCGGCGTGGCCGGCAGCGAGGACCGGCGGCGCGCCAACGCGCTGGACGCCCCGGTGGCGATCTACGAGGTGCACCTGGGCTCCTGGCGCCGCGGCGCCGACGGCGGCTGGCTGACCTACCGCGAGCTGGCTGAGCAGCTCGTACCCTACGTGCGCGACCTGGGCTTCACCCACATCGAGCTGCTGCCGGTGCACGAGCACCCCTTCGACGGCTCCTGGGGCTACCAGCCCACCGGTCTGTACGCGCCGACTTCGCGCTTCGGCACGCCCGAGGACTTCCGTGCCTTCGTCGAGGCGGCCCACGCGGCCGGTCTGGGCGTGATCCTGGACTGGGTGCCGGCGCACTTCCCGACCGACGCGCACGGCCTGGAGAAATTCGACGGCACCTGCCTGTACGAGCACGCCGACCGCCGCGAGGGCTTCCACCAGGACTGGAACACGCTGATCTACAACTACGGCCGCACGGAGGTGCGCAACTACCTCGTCGGCAACGCGCTGTACTGGATCGAGCGCTACGGCGTCGATGGCCTGCGCGTGGACGCGGTGGCCTCGATGCTCTACCGCGACTACAGCCGCAAGGAGGGCGAGTGGGTCCCCAACCGCTACGGCGGGCGGGAGAACCTGGAGGCCATCGAGTTCCTGCGCCGCATGAACCGCACGGTGGGCATCGTGCGCCCGGAGGCCTTCACCGCGGCGGAGGAGTCCACCGCCTTCCCGGCGGTGACGCGCCCGCCCTCGGACGATCTGCAGGGCGGCGGCCTGGGCTTCCATTTCAAGTGGAACATGGGCTGGATGAACGACACGCTGCGCTACTTCGCGCTCGAGCCGGTGCACCGCCAGTACCACCACGACCAGATCCGCTTCTCGCTGATGTACGCCTTCAGCGAGAACTTCCTGCTGCCGCTGTCGCACGACGAGGTGGTGCACGGCAAGGGCTCGCTGATCGGCAAGATGCCTGGCGACGACTGGCAGAAGTTCGCCAACCTGCGCGCCTACTTCGGCTTCATGTGGGCCCACCCGGGCAAGAAGCTGCTGTTCATGGGCGGCGAGTTCGGCCAGTGGGCCGAGTGGAACGCCGAGGGCAGCCTCGACTGGCAGCTGCTCGACGCGCCGTCGCCCAACCAGGCCCGCCACGCCGGCCTGCAGCGCCTGGTGCGCGACCTGAACCTGGTGATGCGCCACGAGCCGGCGCTGCACCAGCTGGACGTCAGCCCCGAGGGCTTCGACTGGATCGCCCACGACGACGCCGCGCACTCGCTGCTGGTGTTCCAGCGCCGCGCGCGCGACGGCCGCCCGGTGGTGGTGGTCTGCAACTTCACGCCGGTGCCGCGCCTGGGCTGGCGCATCGGCGTGCCCCGCGCGGGCACCTGGCGCGAGCTGATCAACAGCGACGACGAGGTCTACGGCGGCTCCGGCGTCGGCAACGGTCCCAAGGCCAGCGAGGCCTCGGGCTGGCAGGGCCAGGCCCAGTCGCTCGTGCTCGACATCCCGCCGCTGGCCACCCTGATGCTGGTGGGTGACGACTGAGGTCCGAACCCGCACCCGATACCGACTCCAACAGCACGCAACACAACGCCAGAAGGATTCCTCGAGCATGAACGCGGGGACGTCGATCGGCAGCCCGCCGGACCGGCCGAGCCGGGTGATCCGGCCAGGTCGGCCTTGGCCGCTGGGCGCGACGCTGGGACCGGATCCGGCGCGGCGAGTGGCGCCCGCGCCGGAGGAGGGCGTCAACTTCGCGGTCTGGGCGCCCGATGCCAACGGGATCGAGGTCTGCCTCTTCGATGCCGGGGGGGAACGTGAACTCGAACGCCTGGCGCTGCCCTGCCACAGCGAAGGCGTCTGGCACGGCTGGGTGGCCGCTCTGGGCGAGGGCTGCGTCTACGGCCTGCGCGCGCGGGGCCCCTGGGCGCCCGAGCGTGGCCAGCGCTTCAACCCGGCCAAAGTCCTGCTCGATCCCTATGCGCAGGAGGTGGTCGGCCGCTATGCGGCCGCCGAGGGCACGGACGCCGACTTCTCGCTCTACGTCGGCCACGACGCCCAGGAGCCGCGCCTGCCCGACGCCCGGGACAACGCCGCCCAGGCGCTCAAGGCCCGGGTGCTGCGCCCCGTCGCGGCCGACCTGAGCCACCAGCCGCAGCACCCGCGTGCGCGCAGCGTGATCTACGAGGCGCATGTGCGCGCGCTGACGCAGCGCCACCCGGACATCCCCGCCGAACTGCGTGGCAGCTACGCCGCGCTGGCCCATCCGGCCATGCTGGACCATTACCGAGCGCTGGGCATCACGACGCTGAACCTGCTGCCGGTGCATGCCCGGGCCGACGAGCCGCGCCTGCAGGCGCTCGGCCTGCGCAACCACTGGGGCTACAACAGCATCGGCTTCTTCGCGCCCGAGCCGCGCTACTGGAGCGGGCTGCCCGGAACCTCCCCCTCCACCGAGCTGCGCGCGGCGATCCACTCGCTGCACCAGGCCGGCGTCGAGGTGGTGCTGGACGTGGTCTACAACCACAGCGCCGAGGGCGACGAGGTCGGCCCCATGCTGTCGATGCGCGGCCTGTCGAACGCGCGCTACTACCGGCTCGATGCGGCCGATCCGTCGCGCTATGTGAACTGGAGCGGTTGCGGCAACACGCTGAACTTCGGCGAGCCGCGCGTGGTGCAGCTGCTGATGGACTCGCTGCGGCACTGGGTGCTGTCCTACGGCGTCGACGGCTTCCGCTTCGACCTGGCGCCGGTGCTGGGGCGCGACGCGAGCGGGCGCTTCAACCGCGCGGGGCCCTTCTTTGCCTCGATCCAGGCCGACCCGGTGCTGGCGCGGGTCAAGTGGATCGCCGAGCCCTGGGACCTGGGTCCGGAGGGCTACCGCCTGGGCGGCTTTCCGACCGGCTGGCTGGAATGGAACGACCAGTACCGCGACACGTTGCGCGCCTGGTGGTTGCGCGGCGGGGCCGACCGCGGCATGTTCGCGCACCGTTTCGCCGCCTCCAGCGGCCAGTTCCACCACAGCGAGCGCGAGCCGGGCGCGAGCGTGAACTTCATCACCGCGCACGACGGCTTCACACTGGCCGACCTGGTCCGCTACGACCACAAGCACAACGAGCCCAACGGTGAGGGCAACCGCGACGGCCACCACCACAACAGCAGCTGGAACTGCGGCGTCGAGGGGCCGAGTGACGACCCGGCGGTGTGCGCGCTGCGCGGGCGGCTGCAGCGCGCGCTGCTGGCCAGCCTGGCGATGTCGCTGGGCACGCCGATGCTGCTGGCCGGTGACGAGCTCGGCCACAGCCAGCGCGGCAACAACAACGCCTACTGCCAGGACAACGACACCACCTGGCTGGACTGGGCCGGTGCCGACACCGCGCTGACCGCCTTCGTCGGCCGCTGGTTCGCGCTGCGGGCGCAGCATTCGGCGCTGCGCATTCCGCGCTGGCTGCGCGGCGGCCTGGGCGACCACCGCGACGGCAATGGTCACCTGCCGCCGGGCATGGTCGAGCGCCGCCGCCAGCCGCGCAAGCCGGACGTGATCTGGTGGCATCCGGACGGCCACCCGCTGGAGTCGGGTGACTGGGCCGGCGCTGCCGACCGGGCGATGGCCATCCAGCTGACCGACCCGCGCGACCCGCACGCCGCCTCGGCGCTGCTGCTGCTGCAACCCGGGGCGATGCCGCGGCGCTTCGCCCTGCCGCCGGGAGACTGGCTGCCCGAGGCCGCCAGCCACACGCCCGACGGGGCGCCCGATGGCCCCTGCCTGCCAACCCAGGACGGCCATGTCGAGGTTCCTGCGCGGACTTTGATCTTGATGCTGGACAAGCCGAATCGGCAGGGCGAGGATGTCTCCGTCGCAGCGCCGCCACTGTCCGGATCGGGTTCCGTTCTTGCCGGGATGGGCGAATGACGGCACTGCGTACCGCCACCCAGGATCTTTCGATGACGCTCACCACATCCATCGTCGTACCCACCCAGGCGTTCGCCGGCCAACGCCCCGGCACTTCCGGACTGCGCAAGAAGGTCACGGTCTTCCAGCAGCCGCACTATCTGGAGAACTTCGTCCAATCGCTGTTCGACATCCTGCCCGAGCAGGTCGGCCCCTTCGCCGGCCAGACCCTGGTGCTGGGCGGCGACGGGCGCTTCCACAACCGCGTCGCGGTGCAGACGATCCTGCGCATGGCGGCGGCCAATGGCTTCGGCCGCGTGCTGGTGGGCCAGGGCGGCCTGCTGTCCACGCCGGCGGCCAGCGCGGTGATCCGCAAGCAGGGCGCCTACGGCGGCATCATCCTGTCGGCCAGCCACAACCCGGGCGGCCCGGACGGTGACTTCGGCATCAAGTACAACATCGCCAACGGCGGGCCGGCGCCCGAGAAGATCACCGAGGCGATCTACACGCGCAGCCAGGTCATCACCGCCTACCGCAGCCTGCAGGGCGCGGCCGACGTGGACCTGGGCCGGCTCGGTGTGACCGAGCTGGCCGGGATGGTGGTGCAGGTCATCGACCCGGTGGCCGACTACGCCGAGCTGATGGAGCAGCTGTTCGATTTCGGCGCGATGCGCGCCTGGTTCACCGCCGGGCACCGCATGCGCTTCGATGCGATGTCGGCCATCTGCGGGCCCTACGCCAAGGCGCTGCTCGAAGGCCAGCTGGGTGCCCCTGCCGGCACCGTGGTCAACGGCGAGCCGCTGGAGGACTTCGGCGGTCACCACCCGGACCCCAACCCGGCGCACGCCACCGAGCTGATCGCCGCGCTGAGTGGCCCCGACGCGCCGGACTTCGGCGCGGCGTCGGACGGCGATGCCGACCGCAACATGGTGATCGGGCGCGACTTCGTCGTCACGCCGTCGGACAGCCTGGCGGTGCTGGCGGCCAACGCGACGCTGGTGCCGGGCTACCGCGGCGGGCTGGCGGGCATCGCCCGCTCGATGCCGACCTCCTGCGCCGCCGATGCGGTGGCCCAGGCCCTGGGCATCGCCTGCTACGAGACGCCCACGGGCTGGAAGTTCTTCGGCAACCTGCTCGACGCCGGGCGCGCCACGCTCTGCGGCGAGGAGAGCTACGGCACCGGCTCCAACCACGTGCGCGAGAAGGACGGCCTTTGGGCGGTGCTCTTCTGGCTGAACCTGCAGGCCGCCACCGGCCGCAGCGTGGCCGAACTGGTGCGCGCGCACTGGGCCCGCTTCGGGCGCCACTACTACTCGCGCCACGACTGGGAGGGCATCCCGGTCGAGCGCGCCGATGCGCTGATGGCCGCGCTGCGCGCACGCCTGCCGGACTTGGCGGGGCAGGCGCTGCAGGGCCTGACGCTCACCCAGGCCGACGACTTCGCCTACACCGACCCGGTCGACGGCTCGGTGTCGAAGCAGCAGGGCGTGCGCCTGCTCTTCGAGGGCGGCTCGCGCGTGGTCTTCCGCCTGTCGGGCACCGGCACCGAAGGCGCGACGCTGCGCGTCTACCTGGAGCGCTTCGAATCCGATCCCGCGCGGCACGATCTGCCCACGCAGGAGGCCCTGGCGACGCTGATCGGCATCGCCGACGCGGTGGCTGGCATCCGCCAGCACACCGGCCAAAACGCACCGACGGTCATCACCTGATCCAACCGGCGCCATCGGCGCAACCGACGCACCTGCCTTGCCCTGAATTCCTTTCGAATCCCACGCCCTTCCAGGCGCGCCGAGGCGGCCGGCCCGAGCCGGTGCGCGGGGGTGGCGCGCCAGAGCGGTCTGTGCGTCTGCGACGACGCACCCAAAAACTGAAGCACGAGGAGTATCCATGGACATCACCGGTTCCGCGAACACCCGCATCCTGGCCAAACGCACGCTGGCGCTGGTGCTGGCGGGCGGGCGTGGCTCGCGGCTCAAGCAGCTGACGGACCGCCGCGCCAAGCCTGCGGTGCACTTCGGCGGCAAGTTCCGCATCATCGACTTCGCGCTGTCGAACTGCATCAATTCGGGCATGCGCCGCATCGGCGTGATCACGCAGTACAAGTCCCACTCGCTGCTGCGCCACCTGCAGCGCGGCTGGAGCTTCATGCGCAACGAGCTCAACGAGTTCGTCGACCTGCTGCCCGCCCAGCAGCGCGTGGACGACGAATCCTGGTACCGCGGCACCGCCGATGCGATCTACCAGAACCTGGACATCATCCGCAACTCGAAGCCGCCGGAGTACATCGTCATCCTCGCGGGCGACCACATCTACAAGATGGACTACTCCATCATGCTGGCCGACCACGTGGAGAGTGGTCGCGGCGTGACGGTGGGCTGCATCGAGGTGCCGCGCGAGGAGGCCAAGGGCTTCGGCGTGATGGCGATCAACGACCAGCGCCAGATCGTCGACTTCGTCGAGAAGCCGGCCGACCCACCGGCCATGCCCGGCCAGCCCGGCGTCTCGCTGGCGAGCATGGGCATCTACATCTTCTCGGCCGACTACCTCTACCGGCTGCTGGAAGAGGATGCGGTCGACCCGGATTCCGAGCACGACTTCGGCAAGAACCTGATCCCCAAGGCGGTGTCCGAAGGCCAGGCGCTCGCCCACCCCTTCTCGATGTCGGCGCTGGCCAACCCGCCGTACTCGCGGCCGTACTGGCGCGATGTTGGCACGGTCGATGCGTACTGGGCGGCCAACCTGGATCTGGCCTCGACCACGCCCGAGCTGAACATGTACGACAAGGACTGGCCGATCTGGACCTACCAGGAGCAGCTGCCGCCGGCCAAGTTCGTGCACGACGAGGACGGCCGCCGCGGCGAGGCGATCAACGCGCTGGTGTCCGGCGGTTGCATCGTCTCGGGCGCCACGGTGCGCAACTCGGTGCTGTTCTCGAATGTGCTGGTGCGCTCCTACACCCAGATCGACAAGGCCGTGGTGCTGCCCGACGTGCAGATCGCCCGCCACTGCCGGCTGAGCAACGTGGTGATCGACCGGCGCTGCATCCTGCCCGAGGGCCTGGTGATCGGCGAGGATCCGGTCGAGGATGCGCGGCGTTTTTATCGAACCGAGAACGGCGTCGTACTGGTGACCCGGCGTATGCTCGCGGAACTTGAAGAAACCGGCCGCTGAGCCATCGATCCACGGGAGCGTCGTCACCATGCGTGTGCTGCAGGTCTGCGCCGAGATCTTTCCGCTGCTCAAGACGGGTGGCTTGGCCGATGTTGCCGCGGCCCTGCCGCTGGCTCTGCGCACGCAGGGGGCCGATGTGCGCGTTCTGCTGCCGGGCTTCGCTCCGATCCTGCACGGCCTGGAGGATGCTTCGGTGGTGGCCGAGCTGCGCCCACCCCTGGGCATGCACCTGGCGCACGGCACGCGGCTGCTCTACGGCTGGTTGCCGGCCTGCCAGGTGCACGCCTACGTGATCGACGCGCCGGCCTACTTTCGCCGCGAGGGCGGTCCCTACGACGACCACGGTGACAACCACCTGCGCTTCGGGTTGCTCGGCTGGGTGGCCGCGGCGCTGGCCCAGGGCATGGACGGCTACTGGCGCCCCGAGGTGGTGCACTCGCACGACTGGCATGCGGCGCTGGCGCCGGCCTACCTGCGCGCGGCCGAGGAGGCCCAGCATCGGCGCCTGGCCGGTACGGTCTATACGGTGCACAACCTGGCCTACCAGGGCATGTTCGCGGCGCACCGCTTCGGCGAGCTCGGCCTGCCGGGGCACTTCTACGCCGTGCAGGGGCTGGAATTCCACGGCCATGTGAACTTCATGAAGGGCGGGCTGGTGTACGCCAACCGCATCACCACCGTCAGCCCGACCTACGCCCGCGAGATCCAGAGCCCGGAGCAGGGCGTCGGGCTCGACGGCCTGCTGCGCTCGCGCGCAGGCGAGCTCAGCGGCATCCTCAACGGTGTCGATCCCGAGGTCTGGCACCCCGGGCACGACGTCCACCTGGCGGCGCACTTCGACGCCGACGACCTCAGTGGCAAGGCCCGCTGCAAGGCCGCGTTGCAGGCCGAGCTGGGCCTGGCGGCCGCTCCGGATGTTCCACTGGCCTGCGTGGTCAGCCGCCTGGCCGAGCAGAAGGGCCTGCACCTGGTGCTGCAGGCACTGCCGCGCTTCATCGCGGTGGGTGGGCAGTTCGCGCTGCTGGGCTCGGGCGAGGCCTGGATGGAATCGGCCTTCCGCCAGCTCGCCGAGGCTCACCCCGAGTCGGTGGCGGTGCGCATCGGCTACGACGAGCCCTTCGCGCACCGGCTGATCGCCGGCAGCGACGTGATCCTGGTGCCCTCGCGCTACGAACCCTGCGGTCTGACACAGCTCTACGGCCTGCAGTACGGCACGCTGCCGCTGGTGCGGCGCGTCGGTGGCCTGGCCGACACGGTGGCCGATACGCGGCTGGAGACGATCGACAGCGACGCCACCGGCTTCGTCTTCGACGCCTTCGATGCCGATGCGCTGGTCGCCGGTGCGCGCCGCGCGCTGGCGCTGTTCCGCCGTCCGGCCGACTGGCGCCAGGTGCAGCAGCGCGGCATGCGCCAGCACTGGGACTGGAACGGCCCGGCCCGCCAGTATCTCCACCTGTACCGCTCACTCCTGCACTGATCGGCCCGGTGGCGGTGTAACACTGCCAACGTCCTGTACCCAGGTCGTACCATCCGCGCCGGCAACTGGCGCGAGAATTGCAAATTCCTTGCGGTTGCCTCGCAGAACCTCTGCAGGAGTGGCAACTCAGCCCGATCGCCCCGTCCCCCCGTTCCCGCCCGACCGATCACCATGGATCTGACCCAGTTCGAACACCAGTACGACCACCTGGCCCGCGACGTCAAGGCGCTCAAGCGTGAGATCTCGAACCGGCTGATGTACAGCGTCGGCAAGGATCCTGTCTCGGCCCGCCCGGAGGATTGGCTGCTGGCGGTGTCGTACACGGTGCGCGACCATCTGGTCGAGCGCTGGATGAAGACCACGCGCGCCCAGTACGACCAGGACGTCAAGCGGGTCTACTACCTCTCGGCCGAGTTCCTGATCGGGCGCACCTTCACGAATGCGATGCTGGCGCTGGATCTGCTGCCCACCGTCAAGCAGGCACTGCGGGAGATGGACGTCGATCCCGACCAGCTCTTCGAGCTCGAGCCCGACGCCGCGCTGGGCAACGGGGGCCTGGGGCGGCTGGCGGCCTGCTTCCTGGACTCGATGGCCACCATCGGCGTGCCCGGCTTCGGCTACGGCATCCGCTACGACTACGGCATGTTCCGGCAGAAGATTGTCGATGGCCGCCAGGTCGAGGCGCCGGATTACTGGCTGACTCAGGGCAACCCCTGGGAATTTCCGCGCCCGGAGGTGCAGATGCGGGTGCGCTTCGGCGGCCACCTGGAGCAAAGCGGCGATACGGTGCGCTGGGTCGGCACCGACGATGTGTTGGCCATGGCCTACGACACGATCATCCCGGGTTATGGTACCCAGGCCACCAACACGCTGCGGCTGTGGTCCGCACGGGCCAGCGAAGAGATCAACCTGCGCGCCTTCAATCAGGGCAACTACATGGGCGCGGTGGAGAGCAAGAACCAGTCCGAAAACGTCTCGCGGGTGCTCTACCCGGACGACTCCACCCTGTCGGGGCGTGAGCTGCGCCTGCGCCAGGAGTACTTCTTCTGCTCGGCCAGCCTGCAGGACATCGTGCGTCGCTACCTGCGCACCCACACCGGCTTCGATGCCTTACCCGACAAGGTCAGCATCCACCTGAACGACACCCACCCGGTGCTGGCGATTCCGGAGCTGATGCGCCTGCTGATCGACGAGCACCTGGTGCCCTGGGACGAGGCCTGGGCGCTGTGCCAGCGCGTGTTCAGCTACACCAACCACACGCTGATGCACGAGGCGCTGGAGACCTGGCCGGTCGACCTCTTCGGCCGCGTTCTGCCGCGCCACCTGCGCATCATCTTCGACATCAACGCGCGCTTCCTGGCCGACGTGACCGCCCAGCAGGGCCACAACCCCGACCTGATGCGCCGCGTCTCGCTGATCGACGAGGGCGGCGAGCGCCGCGTGCGCATGGCCTACCTCGCGGTGGTGGCCAGCCACTCGATCAACGGCGTGTCGGCGCTGCACTCCGAGCTGATGAAGGCCTCGATCTTCAAGGATTTCGCCGAGCTCTGGCCGCAGCGCTTCAACAACAAGACCAACGGCGTCACGCCGCGGCGCTGGCTGGCCCAGGCCAACCCGGGGCTGGCGTCGCTGATCGACCAGCGCATCGGCCGCAACTGGCGCCGCCACCTCGACGAGCTCGAGGGCCTGCGCGCCGCGATCGAGATTCCGGGCTTCCTGGCCGCCTTCCGCAAGGTCAAGCGCAACAACAAGGAACGCCTGGCGCGCCTGGTGCTCGAGCGCCTGGGCGTGGTGCTGAACCCCGATGCCCTGTTCGACGTGCAGGTCAAGCGCATGCACGAGTACAAGCGCCAGCTGCTCAACGTGCTGCACGTGGTCACGCGCTACCAGGCCATCCTGGCCAACCCGGACGCGCAGTGGGTGCCGCGCGTGGTGGTCTTCGCCGGCAAGGCGGCTTCGGCGTACCACATGGCCAAGCTGGTCATCAAGCTGATCAACGACGTGGCCCAGACGGTCAACAACGACCCACGCGTCGGTGACCGGCTCAAGGTGGTGTTCATTCCGAACTACAGCGTCAGCCTGGCCGAGGTGATCATCCCGGCGGCGGACCTCTCCGAGCAGATCTCGACGGCCGGTACCGAAGCCTCGGGCACCGGCAACATGAAGTTCGCGCTCAACGGCGCGCTGACCATCGGCA
>DAOLLE010000039.1:9712-12167 GCA_035331205.1 Burkholderiaceae bacterium | reverse complement strand
AGTCCCAATAGTCGGCGGCGCTCCACACGGCCCAGCGGATGTGCTCGAGCAGTTCGGGCGCGGCCTCGAAATCAGGCACGTCGGGGCCGAGGCGGCGGCGCAAGCGGTCGCGCACCGCGGCGTAGTTGGCGCGGCCGGTGGTCTGGATGAGGCCTCGGCCTCGGTAGCGCGAGCCGTCGCCGCTCTGGGTGTTGCCGAGGTCCTTGCGGCCCTCGTAGCGCTGCTGCGCGGTGGTGGGCCCCCACACCTCGGCGACGTAGCGCAGGCTGGCGCTTTCGTGGCCAATCTGCGCCAGGAAAGCGGCCAGGCGCACCGCGCTGGCATTGATGTCGTACAGCACGCAGGCCTCGGCAAGCGGCGCGGCGAACAGCTCGGCGCGCATGGGCGTGCAGCCGGTGGCCTGAGCCAGCAGCGCGGGCGTGAGTGCGATGCTCACGGCTTGGCGCCCGACTTGACGAAAGCCACCAGCGCCCCCCAGCCGCCAAGTGCATACACCCCGGCCATGATTGCCACCACCCAGGTGACGCGCGCCAGCAGCACGCGCACACCACCGAGCAGCCAGCCGCCGGCCGCGCTTTGGGCATGCTCGCGCATGGCCTTGCCGGCGGCATCCCACAGCGCGGGGTCGCTGACTGCGTCGCGGATGCCCTCGGCCACCGCGGCGCGGATGGCGTCGTGGACCGGCGCGCGGCGCTCGGGGCCTTGGTACGTGCTCTGCGGATCGACCATGCTCAGACCAGTTCGGCCTTGACGGTGCCGTTGGCCTGCACGCGCAGGCGCAGGCCGGTGATCTCGGCCTGGATTTGCTCCAGGGCGGTGGGCGCCGTGCCCGACGCGGGGAACAGCTGGTCGAGCCAGGCTTGCAGGCGGGGCAGGACGGTCTGCCGCACCCATTCGCGGGCGCTGCCGTACTTGGCCACTTCGGTCTCCGGGGTAATGCCGCTGTTCACGAAGGTCTCGTCGTCCAGGAAAGGGCCGCCCTCCCAGCGCCCATCGGGCGCCTTGATGCAGCCGATGACGTAGGGCACGTCGAGCACCCGAATTTTCACGGCCACGGTTTTCCCGCGGTGCGTCAGCTGCAGGTCGTCGGGATCGATGCGGAGGTCGCCGCTGCCGGTTTGAATGGACATGATGGGGCGGGGTGGGGAGAATGAAAAAGCCCGCACGGTGGCGGGCTTGGGGGTGGAATGGAAGGTTGGGCCTGGGCGGTATTGCTGAAGCCGCTTTACTTTGTGGTCGTCTGGGTGCTCTTCATTTGGCCCGTTACCTGGGCGGTGCGCCGGTTCATGCCAGAGGGGAAGATCAAAGAGGCATTACTCCGGCGCCGTGGAGAGAAGCCCCAGGGTTAGCGGGTTGACGTAGGGGGCCATCCGTTGACCAAGGAGCCCCATCGTTGATGGCTGCTGCGCCCGACCAAGCAACTGAGCGGCTGTGTTGGGATTGGTGGCCGCCTCTGCCAGCAAGCCCATGACGCGCTGGTCGCTGCCTGCCAGCTTCGTGACTGCGGTATAGGGCGAAAACAAGCCCTGCAATGCACTGGATTCGGCCCAGGTCTGCGGCAGGCCAGTGGGGCCGAGAACGCGGCGCAAAAGGTTCTGCGATGACAGGTTTTGCGCGGTGTTCGAGCCCACCGAGCGGCCCAAGTTTTCGGCGTTCACCTTGCGGCCGAGGTCTTTGGCGATGTTCTCCAAGAGGTCCTTGGCCTTCTTGTCGATCACTTCGTCCATGGGCTTGTTGATGCCCGTTTGCTTCTTGACCGTCTCTTTCGCTGCCTCCAGGGCGCGCGCATACGCCGCTGCATGCTCCTGCGTGTTGGCGCCATAACGTGCCAAGGCAGGTTCCAGCTTCTTCATCAGGGCGTCGGCCACGTCCATCGTGTTGATGGGGACCGATTCGCGGGCATAGGTCTGGCGAGCGGCCTTGAATTCGGGATTGGCGTTTTCCATCCAATCAATGATGCGACCGCGCAGGTTTTTGACGGATTCGGCCTCGGAGCCCACGATCCCAGAGGCCGGGTCTTTCAGCATGTCGTCTAGGGCCATCTTGAGATCTTGCAGGCCCTGCCCGGTGATCTGCCGCGTTGTCTGCGGACCATGCCCGCCAACCCCCGCAAACGGGGCCGCTGACTCTGTGCTGAACTGGAAAGGTCGGCCCTGGTTCTCGGCCAGCGTCTTGGCCCGCCCCATTGCCTGCTTGATGACTGGGCGATTGAGCAGGTTCGCCAACTGGTCGTCAACCTGATAGACCGCCTTTGTGGCCTGTTCGTAAAGAGGCCCAGCAGCAGCCTCGCGTGCTGCCACAGCGGCTTTGCGCTGCGCTGAATTCCCAGCCAAACCATGGATGGCAGACAGGCGTGCAGCCCGTTGCGATGCGTAGGCTTCGGCCAGCGCGCCCTTGGTTTCGGGGTTGTTGAACAGGGTGCGCTCAAGCTGCGCCAGTCCTGCATCGTCGGCGG
>DAOLLE010000039.1:0-9612 GCA_035331205.1 Burkholderiaceae bacterium | reverse complement strand
TCGGGGTTGTTGAACAGGGTGCGCTCAAGCTGCGCCAGTCCTGCATCGTCGGCGGCCTGGGCCATGGTCGGCAAAGAGCCCGGCACCAGTTGCTGCGCCCGACCAAGCAACTGAGCGGCCCGCGTCGGGTTGGTCGCAAAGGCACGCAACGTATCTGATGCGATGCGTTCTTGCCCTGCCTTTGTGAACGGCTCGGCCAGGCCCTGCAATGCTCGCGCCCCGGACCCGATGGCGCGGCCAGCCACCTGACCGCCTGCACCCAGGGCGCCGCCTAGGACCGTATTGCGCAGGGTCTCTTCGGTGCTGACGCTCGGCGCAGCAAGTCCGGCCCCCGCCCCGATCATGGCGGCGCCCCGGAGCGTGGCAGCGCCGGGGATCATGGCGGTTGGCGCAATGGCGGCGACGTTGCCGATGAAATTCCCGACCTTGCCGCCTGTGGTGCGCATCAGCGCATCGTCCAGACGCCGCGCCTCTTCAACGTCTTGCCGACTAACCAAGCCGAGCATTTGCCCGATGCCACGTCCGGTGTCGGCAAAGCCTTTGCCAATGCCGGCCAGGATTAGCTCGGGGCCAGTCATCCCTTCGGTTGGGTCTGCCGCCGCCGCTGGTTCTGGCATCCGCTGTTTGGCCTCAAGCTCTGCCAGCCGGCGCAGGGCCTCCAGTTCTTCGCGTGGGTCCATTAGCGGCCTCCTCCAAACCGGGCACGAAGCGCCGCCAGCTCTTGCTCTTCAGAAGGGCTCAGGCCGGATGGGCGCACAGCACTCTCCGGCCCCAGCACATCCAGCACGTTCAGGCCGTTGCGCTCGGCAATGCCTTGGTATTCGGCGCGCTTGGCGTTGTAGAGCTTCTGGCTGTCTGCAAAGAGCTTGTCAGATAGGGATTGGAAGTCCTTGCGCTGGTCGGGCGTGAGCTTGTTGCCCTTGAGGATCATGTCTGCATAGTTCGTCACCCGGTCCATCAGGCCGGTTGCTGCCATCGCCATGCCGACTTCCGACTCGCGCACCACAGAGCCCGGGTCGAGGAGCTTCATAATCTTGGTTGCCCCTGCCAGGTCGCCCGCAGGGCTCGCCATCTTCAAGGCGTGCTGAATCTGCCCATAGGCCGACTGCATTTCTTGGTGGGCCTTGTAGATTGGCTCGCCCCGGAAGTCGCCGCGCAGCTTCAGGGTGTTGTCGAGACCCTTCTGACCTTGGTTGATGACGGTCGCGCTTGGTGCCGGGGCGTGCGTGGTCTGCTTGAGCAAAAACTGACGCGCCAGTTGCTGGCCCTGGGGCGATGCCGGATCAATCCCCGCCTGAATCATGCGCCGGGTGAATTCGTCCGGTTTTTCCTGGGCTTCAGGCGCCCGGAACTGCTCTTTTCCGGTCGTGCGGTTGAACACCACTTGACCCGGGCTCAGTGCCATCAAGTCGGCGGGCTTCGGCTGCATCATCTGCGCCGCTGCTACGGGGTTGGACTGCATCAGCCCACGAATGAGCGCGTTCTGATCAATGCCAGGCTGCATGCCCGGCGCGGCCTGCGCTGCTGCCAGGGTGGGGCCGCCGTTCGCCGCCATCGCCATTTGCTCAGGGGTGCGCAGGGCGTTTCGGTAGGCATCCTCCATCCCCTGCTGCTGGCGCTGCCGGGCTTCGGCTTCCTTGACCTGCATATCCAGCAGACCCCGACGCAAGGCCCGGTCTTTCTTCGCCTCTTCCGCGTCCGATGCGTGCTGCATCGTGGCCTGTCGTGCCAGCAAGCCCTGAGCCAGCGCCGGCATGAACTTGCGGCCACTGGAGAGGGCTGCGGCCATCTGAAGCAATCCCAGGGTCTTGGGATCGTCCAAGGACTGCCCGAACATTTCATCGAACATGCGATTACCTCGGCTGGAACAGGTTCCACAACTGCCCGGCCGTCAGCGCGCCGCCCAGGGCATTGCCCCACGCCGAGCCCCCCGGCTGGGTCTGGCTTTGCTGGCCACCCAGGCCCGAGAACGGGCCCAGGAGCGACCCGAACTGCTGGTAGGGAAGCCAGCTGCTCATTTGCTGCTGCTGACCAATGCCCCACAGCCCCTGGCCTTGACCCTGCAACCCTTGGTTGCCCTGGTTGAACAGGTTCGCCCCAAGGCCCAATTGCTGCAAGTCCTGCCCGCGCTGATTGGTGTAGAAGTTCTGGCCGGCGATGGTGTTTTGCAGGTTGAAGTTATTCCCTGCGTTCCAGTAGTTGTAGTCGAGATTCCCCAAGCCGAGGTTGTAGTTGTTCTGGTTCGCCTGCGCTTGGTTGTTCACACCGCCCATGCCAATGGCGTAGTTGTTGGCATTGGCCTGCGCTTGGTTCTGGTTCTGACCCAAGCCGAGGTTGTAGCTGTTCTGAGCGTTGGTGTAGCCCAGGCCCAGGTTCCCCAGGCCCAGGGCGTAGTTGTTGGCGTTGGCGTTGGCTTGGTTCTGGTTGGAGCCGAGGCCTAGTGCGTAGTTGTTCGCGTTGGCCTGTGACTGGTTCTGCAACCCGCCCATGCCAAGCGCGAACTGGTTCGCATTGCCCTGCGCTTGGTTGGCAAGGCCACCCATCCCGAGCGCGTAGTTCTGCCCGCTGTTCTGGAACCCCAGGCCGAGATTGCCCAGGCCCAGGCTGTAGTTCTGCCCCATCCCCATACGCTGGGTGGCATCGCCCATTTGCGCGATGTTGAACTGATTCTGTAGCGATGCGCCGTGCATCGAGCCCTGAAGCGCGCGGTTCTGGTCCGACTCCCACGCGCCCATGTTCATCTGCGCAATGGTGTTGTTCAGGCCGTTCTGCAGGTTCGCCGCACCGACGCCCTGGGCGATGGCGTGGCGGTTGCTGCCGAAGTTGTTGTTTGCCAGGGCGCCGCTGTTGATGCTCGGCAGGATGTTCTGCCGCCAGTTCTGATTTGCTGCGTCCGTGACGGCCTGGGTCTGCTGGCCGAGGTAGGGATTCGACCCGCCCGAGGGGGCCGGTGCAGGCTGCTGCATGGGCTGCTGCATCTGCGGGCCGCCGTACTGCTGGCTGCCTTGCAGGAGGTTAGCGCCGCCGTCCATCCCCGACCTGCCCTGCGGCAACTGCGGGCCATTCTGCGGGGCGACGCCGAACATGCTTGAAGCGCCTGCGGCGTTGTAGCCGCCGCCGTATTCCCTCGGGTCAACGAGACTTTGTTGTTGCCCGCCGCCACCCAGCATGGGGGGCTGCTGGCGTCCACCGTAGGGCAATCCGCCGCCCATAGCGCCGCTGATCGGGCCGCCACCGCCCATGCCCTGCGATGCTGCCTGCATTGCGGAAATGCGGCCTTGCTCCATCGCCTGAGCATCGCCAGCGCTTTGATTCGGAGGCGCCCAGCTCTGCCCCGTCGAGCTCGGTACCCCCGTCATTTGCCCGTTGATGTTCTGCACGGTCACGGACTGCGGCCTCGGCACATATTGCCCACCGCCCACCATACCCGTAGGGTTCGCGCTGTTGGGCATGGGGTTGCGCGGTGCCGGCGGTTGACGCAAACCCGAAGCAATGCCGGCGAGGTTGGGTTGCGCTTGCGATGCGTTGTTGACGTTCCAAGGAACGGTTGGCACGTAGTTGGGCATGATTTAGCCTCCGCGACTCGGGCGAGCCGATAGAGAGAACGAGGGGAGATTCAGCAGGCCCGAGGTGAACGGGTTCCCAGCCGGCGCGGTGTTCAACAATCCCAGGCCGGTCTGTCGCATCTGGTTGTAGCCCTGGCTGTATTCGGGCGAGTTGTAGAGGTTGCGCAGAAGCCCAAGGCCCGCCGTCATGTCGGCGTTCATGCCGGTTCTGTTCTGGTCGAACCACTGGCGCGCAGAGCCCAGGAGCGAATTAGGGTCGTTTGGGCCCGTGCCATAAACGAACGCATCCATGCGCGGGTCCATGCGGTTCTGGTTCGTGATCGTGTCACCGCCCCCCGAACCACTGGCGGCACCTGCAATGCCGCCGATGATGCCGGCGAGGTTGCTCCCACCGCCCACCAGATCAGCCACCTGGCCGACAGCCTGACCGATCCCGGAGTTCGCCAGTCCGCTCAGGATGCCCCCGCCAACCGTTGGGGCCGCACCCGTCAACGCCCCGGGGTTGCTCAGACCCAGCCCAGAGGTGACGCCTGAGGGCAGGCCGGGCGTCGTCACCGTGGGCGTCGCAACCCCCGCACCGAGGGTTGACCCAGCCGCAGCCCCTGCGCCACCAAGGACAGACCCCGCCCCACCCGCTGCCAATGCGGCATCGAAGGTGCCGGGGATTGCGGTCAGCATGCCGGGGTTGCTCAGGCCAAGTCCCGCCAGTTCTGCGGCCCCGATGCCTTGCGTGGTGATTCCTGCGCCAGTGGCTCCAGCGCCGAGCGTGCCAGCACCAGCAGCACCAGCAGCACCAGCAGCACCAAGCGCGCTACCTGCACCAGCCCCGCCAGCCATGGACCCGGCCCCAACCCCGAAGCCTGTACCAGCGCCCACGTTGTAGCCCATCGCCGCCAGGCCACCGCCAACAGCCAGTGGCACCAGGGCCATCGCCAGCGCCGCGTTATCGCGCTTTCCGTATGTGTGCTGGTCGTTGGCAACCACGTTGCCCGACCCGTCAACGAGTTGAACGTGTTCGTCCCATAGCCCGCCGCCCAGGTCGTTGCGCCCAGCCCTCGCACTCAGACCGTTTTGGCGCAGCCAATCGTCAATCGACGATGGGATAGATCCAGACCCACCGTTCAAGAACGCATTCAGCCGGGCCGCCTCTTGCGCGTAGTTCGGATTGCCCTCGCTCAGGTCAAACTGGCTCAGGTCCGGCATTTCGCTGGGAGACCCCGAGTAGCCATGCGCGAGCATGTACTCAGCGATTGCCCCGCGCCCGAATGGCGTCTCAACCCCAGCAAATCCAGCTGGGAGGTTCCAGGCTTGGCCTGGGGTGTAGTTGGTCCAGTCCATCAGATCCACCCTGCGTCAAAAGTGATCGTGTGCGCAATGACGCCTGCGCTCGGGGCGGTGCCGACCTTCTTCTTCACCACAGCCAGGAACTCGCCCGGATTGACCACGATGGGCCGCGCCAGATCGACGTAAACACTGTTCAAGACGGTGCTGACGGCCGCCGCCGAGGCAACGGATTGGTTGCCCAGCGGTAGGCGGCGAGGGGCCTTGGTGGTTGCCGCTTCGGTGGTTGCCAGCGACACGGCGGTGTGCCCGAACGCCAGGGACCAGACCGCTACATAGCCGCCACCGGTCAAGGCGGTTTGAACAAACGATTCGACCTTGACGCCCTTGACGACGAGGCGACGGCCTGGGGTGGCAATGCTCCCTGCCGGGACTTGGTAGGAGCAGATCACCCCGTCCGTGGTCACGGCCAGGGTGTCGGTCTCCCAAAATTGCCCGCCAAGGCCGGTGCCCAGCGCTGCCGTGGTGTTGGTGGGGACGGCTGCTGTGGGGTTGGCGCTGTTGGCAAAGCTGGCCGCCGAGCCCATGGCGTTGCCGGTGGTGCCTTCGTAGGCCCCCCAAAGGCAGGCACTCAGGTCGTCATAGTCCAGCGTTTGCGTCAGGCCGCCCAGCGTCACCATGAGGCTGTATAGCTTGGCCTGCAGGACAGCACCCGCCGCGCCAGGATGGCGCTGCATCAAAAAGCACGGCAGGGTTTGTGCGCTGTTGGATAGCCCGACCGATGTTGGCGTAGAGATGCTTGCCAGCCGCTGGTCATCCGCCCAAAAGTCCACCGAGCGGGCTGAGGCGGCCACGGCAAACTTGATGGCTTGGTTGTTGGCGTAGGTGAACGAGACCGGCGCGCTGACCGTGGTTTCCGAGCCGCCAAAGCTCACCACGCATTGCAGTCCCGCCGAGGTGAGCCGAAAGAAACATCCGTCCGTGGGCGTGGTCGCAGCGGCGTCCGGTGAGATGCCAAGACCAAACTCGACGATGACGTTTGCCGTGGGCTGGGCGGTGAACGCCAGCACCTGCTCGGCGTAGGTCACGCCTGCGGTGTAAACCGGGAACTCTGCCCGGGTGCGCAATGCGGCGCCCGTGGCGGTGGTAGTGATGCTGCTGCCGTTGGTGGTGAGCCCGGACGCCGACCATGTGATGGTCATGGTGGTGTTGCCGTAGCGGTATTTGCCGGTGTTCTGCGCCGCGTGCGTAAACGTCTCAAACGCCAGCAGCGAATCCTGCCCGACCCGAAGCCTGTAGTCCTTGTCGGTCTCCGGAGATCGCAGCGACCGCGCCCCGGTGTGCGTGCCGTCGTCGTTTTCGGTGAATACCACGATGGCCCCGGCTTCGGCGGCGTCGGTCGGGGTGTTCACGAGGGCATTGCCGTTGCCGTCGTTCTTGAGTTCGCCCAGCGTGGACGATAGTGCGATCTTTGCGCCAGCCATCAGACGGTCCCTGTCACCATGACGGTGTATGTGCCCGAGGCCTCTGCCTCGGAATAGACGGTCACCGTGAAGCCGGTGCCGGCCACGATGTCGGAGATTTCGACGCGCATGCCCAGCAGGTACATCTCATCGGGGTCGGTCCCCGAAGGCGTGAGAACCTGCGCGGCGAGTTCGCTGTTGGCCGTTACCCAGGTCTGCCCGGTGACCACGGTTTGCGCTTTATCAGACCACCCCGCCCCGAAATCAGCCGTGACGCGCGTGCTGTATGTGTTGCTGGTGACCGTGAGGGTGTCGGCGGCGTCGTTGTAGTCCAGCGCAATGCCGTTTCCCGCGACCAGCAGGGCCGCAACGGTGTCCATGCACTGTTCGGCGGTAAGCCCGCCGCCACCGCCACCTCCCCCGCCCTCCCAGGGCCTCCACGCACCCCCGCGCCATTGGTAGGCCCCAGCACCAGAACCGGGGTTCCACTGCGTGCCGTCTGCATAGGCCACGAGCCCTTCCGGCTTCTTCGAGGGTTCTGCATAGGTGCGGGCCAGGACAATGTAGGGCTGTGCCCCGGCCCACAGTTGCGAAATGCGGCTGAGTTCGTTGCGCAGGTACTGGGGAAGTTCGTCGGGGCGCGACGGGACCGGGAGCGGAAGGTAGCTCATCAGTACGCCCCCAACATCTCAACGTCCAGGTCCAGCGAGCGCAGACGCCATTCCTGCCGGCTGCTGCTGCTGATCTTGATGTACAAGAATCGACCGGTGGCGAACAGGTCTGCTTTGTAGGTAGACCCCACGGTATAGGTCGCGGTGCCCTGGATCGTGGGGGCCTGTTCGGCGTCCATCGACCCGCCTACGGTGATCGTGAGGACCGTTCCAGTGGGCGCGTCGATCTTGGGGACCACCGAGCGCAGGAGCTTCACCCGGTCCGGTTCGTTCAGGGCCAGTCCGGCGCGTTCCACGTAGGCCGAAATGTCCGTGCCGTTGAAGCTCAGGGCCGAGTCAACGAGCGAGATGCGGGGAGCAGCTTGGCTCAACAGCAGGCGTTGTGATGCCTGGGAGTATTCCGAGGCATCCCATGCGCCCAGGGAGTTGTCCCAACTCTCGGTCTGCGCGTTCCAGGTCTGGGCCGCGTCGGTGTTGATCTGCCCGAACGCCCCGTAGGTCGTGGCGACAAGCTGCCGGAAGCCGATAGTGTCGCTCTCCCAGTTCCACACGATGGCGAGGGTGCAATCGCTCTGCCCCGCCTCCGGGAAGCACACCCACACCTCCGACCGCTCGGGGTTCGCGGTGACGAAGGAGCGGGCGTAGTCGGAGGCGTCAAGCCGATTCCGAAGGTAGCGCTTCGCGCGTCCCGTGAGGATGGATCGCGGTCCCTGCCCTGCGTGCAAGATCACATCACCCGGCGCCAGGATCACATGGCCTTGCGGGGTCTGCACCCCACAGCCGGGAGCGAGCATCCCGACCGACCCGGGCAGTCGCTCAGGGCGCCAGAGGTCCGTCCCGCCCACGTACTGGAGCGAATACATGGCGTCCTCTTTGTAGAAGACCGCCGTGTCTCCCAATGGGATCATGTCCACGAGAACGCCCGGCGTCTCGGCCAGGTCGTTTTCGTAGGTGTCGAGCGCGGGGTCGGTTTCGTCCCAGCTCGAGGGAATGGAACCCGGCGCAGCAGCAGACGACACCTTGACCATGTGCGGGTAGACCGTCCCGCTTTTGGTGATATGCCCGGCAAACAGGTGTCGTTTGTGGGGCCGCAGGAAATTGGCCCGCCATCCCGAATCCCAGCCTGGGAGGGTGGCGAGGTTGACGCCAGTGTCTCCGCCCCAATAGGTCGGAACGTCCACCGCATTGTTCAGGGCCAGGACACCGTTCACCACCCCGCCAGTCCAGCGGTCGGAGGCCGTGCCAGTGGGCGCGGTGCCGGTGATATCGGTCAGGGTCGTTCCATCGTCGGCGTAGACCTTGGAGAGCCCTGCATGCACCCAGAACCGGCTTGCTGCGGTGGTGTAGGGCGTGATGAAGTAAGGCGTGACAGATGGAGTGTTGGAGAACTGCCCCTCACCCCGCACCCGGTAGACGTACCCATCCCGGAACACCACGTTCTTGCCGCCAGACCATGCGTTGATCGGGAGGTCTTGCGGGGCAACGTCCGGGAGAATGCCGTATTGACCGAGGTCGGGGATGCTGACGCGCATCAGCTCGCCCATGTCTCGCGGTTGACGCCAATCGCTACCTTGTCCGTCTCGGTCAGGCTGGAGGCGATTTCGACCAAGAGGGATTCTTGGTAGTCGATGGGCTGGAACTCGACCGAGTTCGTGATAGCGCCGCCGATGACGATCATGCCGAAGCCGGGGCTGGCAACTGCGTTTGACGTTGCATCGAAGACCACCACGCCATCCACGGTCAACTTGCAACGCAGCGTCCGGGAAGTGTTGTCCTTTGTGTAGATCACAAGCGCATTCACACGCCCTCGCCCAGTGTGGCTCACCATGGTTTTGAGCGTGTCAGCCGTGAGCGACCCGGACAGTTGTTCGAGGACGTTGTTGCTCGACAGCGAATAGGCGGTGGCCGTACCACCACTGCTGAACGCATTGATGATCGACGCGACCGGGCCATTAGCCCCTTTGAACAGTACCGGCATCAGTACACCCACCCCGTAGAGGCATCGGAAAACACGAACTCAACCGCCGCTTGGGCAGCGTTCACCGTGCGATTGCCAGCCACCCCGAAAAGGTTGTTCCCGTTGGGGCTGATGACGTTGGAAAAAAGCCCGTTCGTGAACGTCGCTTTGACCCTATCGCCCGCAGACGCAGAGGCAGGTAGGGTGACGGTGACGGCTGCGGCGTTGGTGCAGACGACATGCTCGCCAACCGTGGGCGAGGCGGTGGTGCCAGATGCCACCGTGAGCGTGAGCGCGGTTTGCGAGTTGACGCCGGCAATGGCGGTCTGCACAAAGGCCGTCGAAGCTGCGGAGGCGGTGGCGTCGCCTGCGGTGGCGGTGGGGACCGTCACCGTGGCCCCGGTGAAGTTCTGCGCCCCGGTGTAGGTATCGCCGTCCTTGCGCGCTGCTGCGTTGAGCTGAGCAGCGGTGGCAGAGACTGCGGTTGTGCCCAAGCTGGTGAACTGCGACTGAAGCATGGACTTCAGCATGCGCAGGTGGTTGTCACCCTCTGCGACGTTCTCCGAGCCGTCCGGGTAGCTGGGGTTCAGTTGGGAGATGAAGGATGCGGATTCAACCGGCATGGGTCACCTCTGCGGGCTCGGTGGAGCTGGTGGGGTAGCTGAGTAGGGGCA
>DAOLLE010000038.1:0-12198 GCA_035331205.1 Burkholderiaceae bacterium | reverse complement strand
CCGGTGATGGGGCTCTGGAAGTAGGCGTGCACCTTGATGCCGTGGTCGCGGCAGCACTGGCGCACACGGGTTTCCACGTCGGTGAACAAGGCCTTGTTGCGCACGATGCCGCCCTTGCCGATCTGCTCGGGCTGCAGCTCGAACTGCGGCTTGACCAGCACCAGCAGGTCCCCGTCGGTGGCCAGGTAGGTGAACAGCGTGGGCAGCACGTGGGTCAGCGAGATGAAGGACACGTCCGCCGTGATGAAGCCGAAGCTGGCGGCGGGCCAGTCCTGCGCGAAGGCGCTGTCGGTCACGTCGCGGGCGTTGATGCCCTCGTAGGCGACCACGCGCTCATCGGCGCGCAGCTTGGCGGCGAGCTGGTCGCGGCCCACGTCCAGGCCGACCACCTTGGCCGCGCCCTGCTGCAGCAGCAGGTCGGTGAAGCCGCCGGTGCTCTGGCCCACGTCCAGGCAGGTGCGGCCCTGCACGGCCAGGCCGCAGTGGGCCAGCGCGCCCTCGAGCTTGAGGCCCCCGCGCGAGACGAAGCGCAGCTCCGCGTCGTCGGTGATCTCGACCTGGGCGCCCTCGGGCAGGTCCTCGCCGGCCTTGGTCGGCACGACCCAGCCCTTGGGGCCGAGCCAGCGCACGGCCCGGCGCTCGATCAGCCGCTGGGCGGCCGAGCGGGTGGGCGCGAGGCCGCGCTGGAGGATCAGTTGATCGATTCGCATGGCAAACATCTCGGTGGCTCAGACCAGCGCAAGCCGCGGATCCGGCTGCGCCGGTCCGCTGGCTTGGCCCCCTCGAGGGGGCGGCCGTCAGGCCGTAGGGGGTGGGTCAATACCGGTAGGTGTCGGGCTTGTACGGGCCCTGCACCGGCACGCCGATGTAGGCGGCCTGCTCCTCGGTCAGCGTGGTCAGCTGGGCGTTCAGCGTGGTCAGCTGCAGGCGGGCCACCTTCTCGTCCAGGTGCTTGGGCAGCACGTAGACCTTGCCCACGTCGTAGGCGTCCGAGTGCGCGTAGAGCTCGATCTGCGCCAGCGTCTGGTTGGCAAACGACGAGCTCATCACGTAGCTGGGGTGGCCGGTGCCGCAGCCCAGGTTCACCAGGCGGCCCTTGGCCAGCAGGATGATGCGCTTGCCGTCCGGGAAGATCACGTGGTCGACCTGCGGCTTGATCTCCTCCCACTGGCACTTCTCTTCCAGCTTCGCGACCTGGATCTCGTTGTCGAAGTGGCCGATGTTGCAGACGATGGCGTTGTTCTTCATCGCCGCCATGTGCTCGTAGGTGATCACGTCGCGGTTGCCGGTGGTGGTCACGAAGATGTCGGCCTTGTCGGCGGCCCAGTCCATCGTCACCACGCGGTAGCCTTCCATCGCGGCCTGCAGGGCGTTGATGGGGTCGATCTCGGTCACCCACACTTGCGCCGACAGGGCGCGCAGGGCCTGGGCGCTGCCCTTGCCCACGTCACCGTAGCCGGCCACGACAGCGATCTTGCCGGCGATCATCACGTCGGTGGCGCGCTTGATGCCGTCGACCAGCGACTCACGACAGCCGTAGAGGTTGTCGAACTTGCTCTTGGTGACCGAGTCGTTGACGTTGATCGCGCGGAACATCAGCTGGCCCTTGGCCGACATCTCGTTCAGGCGGTGCACGCCGGTGGTCGTCTCCTCGGTCACGCCCAGGATCTGGGCGCTCTTGCGGCTGTACCAGGTCGGGTCGACGGCCAGCTTGGCCTTGATGGCGGCGAAGAGGATGCGCTCTTCCTCGCTGCCCGGCTTGTCCAGCACCGACAGGTCCTTCTCGGCCTTCTTGCCCAGGTGCATCAGCAGCGTCGCGTCGCCGCCGTCGTCCAGGATCATGTTCGGGCCTTCGCCGTCCGTTCCGGCCGGTCCGAAGTCGAAGATGCGGTGCGTGTAGTCCCAGTAGTCCACCAGCGTCTCGCCCTTGTAGGCGAACACGGGAGTGCCGGCAGCCACCAGGGCGGCGGCGGCGTGGTCCTGCGTCGAGAAGATGTTGCACGAGGCCCAGCGCACCTCGGCGCCCAGGGCCTGCAGCGTCTCCACCAGCACGCCGGTCTGGATGGTCATGTGCAGCGAGCCGGTGATGCGCGCGCCCTTCAGGGGCTGGCTGGCGGCGAATTCGCGGCGGATGGCCATCAGCGCGGGCATTTCGCTCTCGGCGATGTTCAGTTCCTTGCGACCCCAGTCGGCCAGCGACAGGTCGGCGACAACGTAATCCTGATCGTTCAGGGGCTTGACCACAGCGTTCATTGCGTAACTCCGGTTGAGTCCGCCGCGCCGGTCGAGTCGAACAGGGGAGTGCCGAATGCGACTCACCCTGAGGACTCGCACGGGGTGCGAGCGGGTGAGCGCCGTTGCCTTGAAGAAGGGTTCCGAGCCTGGGGCCGGTCGGTGATGGACCACCGCGGCCTTGCAACGCTCCTCGGAACAGAAACGAGAGGCCGCGATTCTAGCCACGTACCCCCGAGGATCGGGGGCGCGTGGCGGCAAAGCCGCGGCCCGCGCTGTGCCTTTTTATGCGCTGGAGCGAAGGCGGCCGCTCAGCTCGCCGGTGTCTGCGCGAGTTGGTCGTCGTAGACGCTGGACACCAGGGCCGGGCGGCCGACGATCAGCGGGTCCACCGAGCCGATGGTGGCCAGGTCCTTGCGGGCATAGGGCATGCGGTGCAGCACGTAGCGCATCGCATTCAGGCGCGCGCGCTTCTTGCAATCCGACTTGATCACCGTCCAGGGCGCGTCCGAGGTGTCGGTGTGCAGGAACATGGCCTCCTTGGCGCGGGTGTAGTCGTCCCACTTGTCGAGGCTGGCCAGGTCCACCGGGCTGAGCTTCCACTGCTTGAGCGGGTGCAGCTTGCGCTCCTTGAAGCGGCGGCGCTGCTCGGCGCGGCTGACCGAGAACCAGAACTTGAACAGGTGGATGCCCGAGCGCACCAGCTGGCGTTCGAACTCCGGGCATTGGCGCAGGAACTCGTCGTACTCGTGCTCGCTGCAAAAGCCCATCACCCGCTCGACGCCGGAACGGTTGTACCAGCTGCGATCGAACAGCACGATCTCGCCGCGGGTGGGCAGGTGCTGGATGTAGCGCTGGAAGTACCACTGGCCGCGCTCGACCTCGCTGGGCTTTTCCAGCGCCACGACGCGTGCGCCGCGGGGGTTGAGGTGCTCCATGAAGCGCTTGATGGTGCCGCCCTTGCCAGCGGCGTCGCGGCCTTCGAAGAGGATGACGACGCGCGCGCCGGTTTCCTTGACC
This sequence comes from Burkholderiaceae bacterium, assembly GCA_035331205.1. GTDB lineage: Bacteria > Pseudomonadota > Gammaproteobacteria > Burkholderiales > Burkholderiaceae_C > Sphaerotilus. The sequence continues at coordinate 8,946 of DAOLLE010000038.1, read as the reverse complement.
CAGGCCTGCAGCTTCAGCAGCTCGACCTGCAGGCGGTACTTCTGGTGCTCGTAGCTGCGCCGCGAGAGCAGGTTCTTGTACGGGTAGCTGCCCTCGCGCCAGCCGGATGCGAGGGCCAGGTCGGCATCGGGGCTGCGGTCGACGTGGCGGGCCACTTCCTGGCCCAGCAGGCGGCGCAGCGCCTTCAGGTCGTCGGGCGCGGCGCCCTGCAGCAGCGGCGTGACCTTGCCGATCAGGCGGGCCGGATCGGCGTCCTGGCCCGTCAGCGCATCCGTCAGCGCCAGCTCCTGCACCACGTGGGCACGGGCCAGGGCGCGCTCGACGCGGTGCTCCTCCAGTGCCGCCGGTGCCATCGACGGGGGCACGTCACCCGCGGCGACGGCGCGCGTGCGGCGCGTGCCGGCACGCCGCGCAGCGGGCTTGGTGGACGGGACCGCCGGAACGGTGGGGGGTGCGGATGAGGAGTCCTGGGCCATGGGCGGATCGCTGACGAATCGATGATCCTGAGATGGTGCGCCCGCCGGGGAGCGGGAGCCCTTGATGAACGTCAAGAGTCGTGGCGCTCACCGGCTCCACCCGCCGGCGTCCGCCGCTCCGCCGGGCCCCAGGTTCAGAAGGTGAACGCGACGTTGACCGTCAGCACGTCGACGCTGCGGGGCTGGAACAGCGGCTCGCCCGAGGGCAGATCGAACTGGCTCGACACCCGGGCGCGCGTGTGCAGCCACTCGGCCTTGAGCTTGGTGGTGGCCGACAGCGCGTAGGCACTGCCGAAGGCCCAGGAGCGCTGGTCGAAGACCGGGGCGGTGTCGGCCGCGGCGCGCATCGAGGCGTTGACCGGCTGCGCGAAGGGCAGGCTGGCGGGCAGGCGGGTGTCCTCCAGTGTGCGGGCCCAGGCCAGCGACGTGCCGGACGACACCAGCCGGCCGTAGGTGAGGTAGGGCGACCAGCGGCCCAGGTGGCGAAGCAGCGCGAGGTAGCCGCCGCGGCTGTCGATGCTGCGGTCCGTCCCGACGGGGCGCACGCGGTTGTACTCGCCCGTGACGGTCCAGCCGGCGGCGGGGCTGAACTCGAGGCCACCGGCCAGGTAGTAGTTCTTGATGTGCGGGACGCTGTCTACCCCCGGACCCGGCACGCCGGGCTGGGTCTGCCAGTAGCCGATGCCCGGGCCGAGCGGCACCCAGGCCGGGCGTGCGATCACCACCAGGCCGTCGGGCGGTGTGACGACGACCCGGTGCATGCCCAGGCGTGCCTTTGACTCGTCGCCGGTCCAGGTCAGTACCAGCCCCCTCGCCTCCGTGGTCATGCGGATGAAGCGGGCGCCGCTGGGCAGGGCCTCGCCCAGGCCGTCGCGCACCCACACGCGCATCGTCTGCTTGGATCGGCCGCTGTACGCGTCCAGCGTGAGCTCGCCGCCGCCGGCGTTCCAGGCCCGGGTCAGGTTGACGCTGTCGAGATCCTCGGGCGGGAGCACGCCGTAGGTTTCCGCCGGCAGCCGGGCCTGCGCATAGGTGGCCGCGACGTCCATCTGCTCGGAGCGCAGGTAGGCGGGCAGGCGCAGCCGTCCGGCGCGCAGCAGCCAGTCGTTGTCGGGTCGCCAGGCGACGAAGGCCCAGGACGGATGCAGGCGCCACGACGAGTCGCTGCCGTTCGAGGGGGCCAGTTTGACCTGCAGGGCTGCCGACCAGTGGTGGTCGATCTGCAGGTCGGCCTGCGCGCCCAAACGGCTGTCGGCCTGGACGGTGCCGCCGTCGTCGATGAAGCGCTGGACGGCCCAGGGTCGGTTCGACTGGGCCCAGCCGAACGAGCCGAAGCCGGACAGGTGCAGCCGTGGAGTGCCGCCGGGGTCGGAGGCTTCGGCGGCGCTGCCCGATTCGCCCGGGGGGGCGTCGGCGGCGTGGACGGGGGCGATGGCAGCGCTCCAGCCCAGCAAGACGGCCAGGGCCGCCAGGCGGGGGCGCACACAGGTCAGGGGTGTCATGGCGTGGGACGGGTTCGCGGATCAGGGTGGGGGGCTGGCGGCGGGCTCAGCGCCGCAGCAGCACATGCAGCCCCGGCCTCAGGTCCGAGACGTCGACGTAGCCGATGGCCCCTGGCGTGGCGATCACCTGCGCGATGACCTCGGCGGAACTGCCCAGTTCGCGCGGCGGTGCGCCCTTGCCGATGTAGCGCCGCACGGTCCAGTAGGCGATGAAGTCCTCGTCGCTTTGCTGCAGCACGGCGGTGGCGAAGCGCCGGCGCAGCGGGTGGCCGGCCACGAGTTGCACCGGGCGCAGCGGCTGGCCGTCGAGCTCCACCATGCGGCCGCTGTAGACGCGGCGGATGGCCTCGGCGTCCAGACCGCGCACGCCGGGATGGGCGATCACGGCCAGACCATCGTCGGCCTGGGCGAGATCGGTGACCAGGCTCAGGCTCAGGGCGGCGAAGGCGGCGCCGAACAGCGGGAGAACGTTGCGTCGTTTCATGGCCGCCTCCTCAGAACACGAAGCTGTAGCTCAGCGACAGCACGTCGACGCTGCGCCGCTGGAATAGCTTCGCGCCGGACGGCAGGTCGTACATGCCGGGCGCCTTGGCGCGGGTGCGCATCCACTCGGCCTTGAGTTTGTGCGTTGGCGACAGGGCGTACGAGCCGCCCAGGGCCTGGGACCACTGGTCGTAGACTGGCACGCTGTCGGCCGAGATGCGCATCGAGGCGTTGAGTAAGCCGGCGCCGGGCACGACCGCGGGCACGGTGGTTTCGTCGAGTCGCCGGGTCCACTCGCGTGAGACCGAACTCGAGAACAGGCGTGACAGCGTGACGTAGGGGGTGAAAGCGGCGATCTCGCGCGAGAGCGTCACATAGCCGCCGGTGGAGTCGACGCTGCGCTCGGTGTTGACCTGGCGTAGGCGGCCGTACTCACCGATCACCTTCCAGCCGGGCAGCGGGCTGAATTCGGTGCCCAGCGTCAGCATCGTGTTTTCGATGCGCTGTACGGTGGCGATCCCCGGTCCGGGCAGTTCGGATTCGGTTTGCCAGTAGCCGATGCCCGGGCCAAGGTCGACCCAGGTCGGCCGTACCGGCAGCGCGCTGCCGCCGCGCCGCGAAGTCAGCACGCGGTGCAGGCCGATCCGCGCCTTGGTGCTGCTGTCGTTCCAGGTGGCGACCAGGCCGGAGGCCTGGGTATTGACCTCGCGGAACATCGCGCCGGCCGAGACCAGACCGGGCAGGCCTTCGCGCACCCAGACGCGTTTGGACTGGCGTGCCTTGCCGTGGTAGGCGTCCAGGCTCAGGTCACCGTCGGTGATGGCCCAGCTGCGCGTCAGGCGCAGGCCCTTGAAGTCGGTCGTCGGCACGATGCCGTAGATGTCCGCGGGCAGGCGCGCCTCGTCGTAGGTGGCGCCTACGTCGAGCTGCTCGGAGTGCAGGAAGATGGGGATGCGCAGCTTGCCTGCGCGCAGTAGCCAGTCGTTGGCCGGCCGCCAGGCGATGAAGGCCCAGGCCGGCGTGACTCGCCAGGCGCGGTCGTTCGATTCCGACGGCGCCAGCTTGGCCTGTATCGTCGCGGACCAGGTGTCGTCCAGCCGCAGGTCGGCCTGGGCGCCGAACACGCTGTCGCGTTCCAGGCCGCCGCGGCGGTTGATGAAGCGCTGGTAGGTCCAATCCCGGTTCGAACGGGCCCAACCGAGCGTGCCGAAGCCAGAGATGTTCAGCCACGGCGCGTCCGCGGGCTCGACCACCGGCGGATCGCCGCCGCTCGTCGCGGCGGGCACGGGCACGACCGGGGGCGTGGCAAGGGGCGCGTCGGCGGGTTGCGACTGTGCCTGCGCGAGCGCAGCCGCCAGGCCGAGCCAGACGGCCAGCAGCGTGGCACGACGGCGTGCCTGGAGCGGAGATCTCATGGTGGGCATGGGGGGTGAGGGGCGTGGGATCGGGGGACGTCGGCGGGGGAGTCAATCGCACCAGGTGGCGGCGATCGCGATGAAGCGGTCCTGCTGCGCCAGCATCGCGCGCACCACGTCGGGGTCGAAGTGGCGGCCCGCCTCGGCGGTGATGCGCTGCACCGCGTCCTCGTGTGGGTAGGGTTCCTTGTAGGGGCGGCGGCTGATCAGCGCGTCGTAGACGTCGGCCACCGCCATCAGCCGCGCGGCCAGCGGGATGTCCCGGCCGGCCAGACGGTCGGGGTAGCCGCTGCCGTCCCAGCGCTCGTGGTGGTGGCGCGCGATCTGCATCGCGAAGCTCAGGAAGCCCTGCTCCCCGCCCATGCGCTGCGCGGCGCGGCGCAGCATCTCCCAGCCGTGCAGCGGGTGCTTGCGCATCTCGGCGAACTCGTCGGCCGTCAGCGGGCCCGGCTTGAGCAGGATGTGGTCGGGTATCGCCACCTTGCCGATGTCGTGCAGCGGCGCGGACTTGGCGATCAGCTCGATCGTACTCGGGTCCAGCGGCTCGGTGCGCCCGGGCATGCAGTCGGGCTGCTCGGCCAGGTGCTCGGCCAGCGCACGCACGTACTCCTGGGTGCGCTTGACGTGGTTGCCGGTGTCCTCGTCGCGGAATTCGGCCAGCGACACCATCACGAACAGCGTCGTGTCGCGCAGCCGCTCGACCTCCTCCAGCCGCTGGCGCAGCGCCACCTCCAGGCCGGTGCTGCGCCGGCGCAGCGAGTCCTGCCAGGTCTTGAGCTGCAGGTGGGTGCGCACGCGGGCGCGCACGATCGGCGGGCTGATCGGCTTGTGGATGAAGTCCACCGCGCCGCACTCGAAGCCGCGGGTCTCGTCCTCCGGCTGGCTCATCGCGGTGACGAAGATCACCGGCACGTCGCGGGTGCGCGGGTCGCGCTTGAGCAGGCGGCACACCGCGTAGCCGTCCAGCTCCGGCATCATCACGTCGAGCAGGATCAGGTCGGGCGGCTCGCGCTGTGCCAGTTCGAGCGCGCGGGGGCCGGAGTTGGCCAGCTTGACGCGGTACTCCTGGTGCAGCAGCCCGGCCATCAGGCTGAGGTTGGCCGGGGTGTCGTCCACCACCAGCAGGGTCGGCAGTGGCGGCGCGGCCATCAGGCCGTCGGGCATCGGGGCGGTGTCGGTCATGGTGCGGGAGCCGCAGCGGCGCCTTGCGCGGCGGCGTGGCCATCGGCAGTCGGGGGGGCGGGCGCCGGCAGGCAGGTGAGCGCCCGTTCGAAGTCGCAGTTCTGGATCGCGTCGTGCAGGGCCCGCGCGGCCGGTGGCGCCAGGCTGGCCGACAGCTCGGCGCGCGCCTCGTGCCAGAGCAGCAGGGCCTGGCTGTCGCTGCTCTCGAGCAAGGCACGCAGGCGTGCCCAGCGCGGGGTCAGCGCGTCCCGCCTCGGTGCCGGGGCGCGGATTTCGCCCGTGGGGGCGGCCGCTGCGGCCAGCGTCGAGGCTGCGCTGTGGGTGGCCGCTCCCTGCGTCGGCAGCGGCGGGTGGGCGTTGAGCTCGGCCAACACCACCGCCAGGGTGTCGAGCAGGGTCTCCAGCGCAGCGGCGCGGGCCTCGCGCTCCTCGGGGCCAGGGTCGTGCTCGGCGGCGGCCTTGAGCAGGGTCTCGAGCGTTTGCGCCGCGTCGGATACCGCGGCCATGCCGAGCTGGCGGCCCAGGCCCTTGAGGGTGTGCGCCTCGCGCGCCAGGTCGGCCCAGCGGCCGGTGCTGAGCTGCGCGCGCAGCCGGCTGGCCGGGCCGATGCTGTCGGCGTAGTGGGTGACGAACTCGGCCAGGCTGCGCCGCGCCATCGGTACACCGGCACACCAGCGCGCGGCGGTGGCCAGGTCGATCGCGTTCCAGGGCGAGACCAGCGCTTCCAACGCCTCCTGAACCGGGGTGGGGGCAGGCCGCAGGCGTGGCAGCGGGACCGGCGCCAGGGGGGCGGTGGGTGCGTGGCGCTGTGTGGGCACATAGGCGCGCAGCGTCTCGATCAGCCCGACCGGGTCGATCGGCTTGGCGATGTGGCCGCGCATGCCCAGTGCCAGGCAGCGTTCGCGCTCCTCGACCATCGCGTGCGCGGTCATCGCCAGCACCGGCAGCGCCTGCCACTGCGGATGCTCGCGCATCGCGCGGGTGGTCTCGTAGCCGTCGAGCACCGGCATCTGCAGGTCCATCAGCACCACGTCGAAGGCGTCGGCGCCCAGGCGTTCGAGCAGCGTCAGCGCCTCGCGGCCGTGCTCGGCAGGGGTCACCTCGGCGCCGGCCTGGCTCAGCAGTTCGCTGGCGAGCTGGCGGTTGACCGGGTTGTCCTCGACCAGCAGGGTGCGCAGCCCCTGCAGCCGCTGGCCCGGGGTCGTGGCGGCCTGGTGCGGGTCGTGCGGCCGGTCCTGGCCGGGCTGCAGCGCGCGGCGCAGCGTCTCGGGCACGATCGGCTTGGGCAGGAAGCCGCTGGCGCCGGCGTCCAGCGCGCTGCTGCGCAGGCTGTCCCAACCGTAGGCGGAGATCACCATCACGCGGGTGCCGGCGCCGGCGGTGTCGTGCAGGCGGCGCAGCACCTCGCCGCCGTCCAGGTCGGGCAGTACCCAGTCCAGCAACACGAGGTCGAAGGGCTGGCCGACGCCACTGCTCTGCGCCACCCGTTCCAGCGCGGTCTGGCCGGTGGACACCGCTTCGAGCTGGCCACCCTCGCCCTGGCCGACGCCCAGCGCCGCGAGCTGGTTGAGCAGGCTGGCGCGGGTTTCGGCGTGGTCGTCGACCACCAGCACGCGCTGGCGGGCGACGTGGGCGGCGTCGGCGAGATTGGCCGGCGCCAGCGGCGGGGCCAGCCGCACCGGCAGCGTGACGAAGAAGCTCGAACCCTGGCCCGGCGCGCTTTCGACCTCGATGCGCCCGTGCATCAGTTCGGTCAGCCGGCGCGCGATCGTCAGGCCCAGCCCGGTGCCGCCATAGCGCCGGGTGGTCGAGCCATCGGCCTGGGTGAATTCGCGGAACAGGCGCTCGCGCTGCTCCGGGGTCATGCCCACCCCGGTGTCGATGACGCTCAAGCGCAGTGTTGCCCGGGCCTCGCCGTCCGCGCTGCGGCCGCGATCGAGCAGCTCGACGCGCAGCTTGACGTGGCCGCGCTCGGTGAATTTCACCGCGTTGGACAGCAGATTGGTCAGTACCTGGCCCAGGCGCAGTGGGTCGCCCCAGAACACCCCGGCGCTGCTCAGCAGGTCCGGGTGGGCGTAGTCGCACAGCAGCTCGATGTCCTTGTCCTGGGCGCGCTCGCGCAGCAGCATCAGCGCGTTGTCGACTAGGTCCTCGACGCGGCAGGGCAGCGATTCCAGCGTGAGCTTGCCGGCCTCGATCTTCGAGAAGTCCAGGATGTCGTTGAGGATGCCCAGCAGCATCGTCGCCGCGCGGTGCACCTTGTGCAGGTAGTCGCGCTGCTGGGCGCTCAGCTCGGTGCCCAGCGCCAGGTGCGTCATGCCGATGATGGCGTTCATCGGCGTGCGGATCTCGTGGCTCATGTTGGCCAGGAACATCGACTTGGCCTGCGTGGCGGCTTCGGCCAGCGCGCGGGCCTCTTCGACCTCGCGCTGGCTGCGGTCGCGCGCGGCGATGTCGTCCTCGATCGACGCGGCCATGCGGTCGAGCGTGAGCGCGAGCGCGCCGATTTCCTCCATGCGCTCGCCGCCCAGCCCGCTGCGCGCGGCGTAGTCCCCGCCGGCATAGCGCTGCGCGACGCCGGCGAGTTGGTCGATCGGCCGCAGCACCCGGCGCTGCACCAGCAGCAGCGCGGAGGCCACCAGCGCGGCCATCAGCAGGTCGACCGCCTTGGCCGCGTCGACGAAGTCGCGCAGCCGGTCGCTGGCGCGCTGCACCTCCTGCGCGGTGCGCTGGTCGGTCAGGCGGTTGAGCGCGCCCACTGCGTTGACCAGCGTGGCCTTGGCGTCCTCGTAGCCGGGGCTGTGCACCAGCTTGCGGGCAAATTCAGGCGCGGGGGCGCGATCGGAGGCAAAGCTGCCCGTCTCGGTGTCGTACAGCCCCTGGGTCGCGGCGAAGGCGATCTGCTCGGTCTTGTGCAGCGTCTCGGTGGCATCGAGCACCGCCTGCACCGCGCGCTGCTCTTCGCTGCCGAAGTCCATGCGCCGCATCCGTGCGGGCAGGGACTCCGCGGCCACCCCCTCGGCCGGCCGGTAGGGGCTCAGCCCGGCGATCACGTGCTCCCAGGCCAGCGCGGCGTCGGGCCCGGCCGGCGGCGGCTTCTCGCCGGCGCGCACCGCGAGGATGTCGTAATAGACCATCAGGTAGCGCGAGTCGGCCGTGGCGGTGTAGGCGCGCACCAGCCGACCGAGGATCTCGGTCTCGTGGCGCAGGCCGTCCACCAGGGTCAGTGCCGCAGCCCGGCGTTCGGCGGCCTCACGGCTGGCCTGGAAGGCGTCGCCGATGGCCGCCAGGAAGGCGAAGTTCACCGCCAGGGCGACCATCACGACGGAGAAGAAGCCGCGCGAGAGCGTGCGCAGTCTCATGGCCGGACTCCTCCCGGGACGTGGCGGTCAGTGGGGCGGCGATCGAGTTGTTCGGAGCGCAGCGGGGACATCGGGCAATCTGGCAGGCGGACAAGGTGGTGCTGGGGCAACGCCACCCGACCCGTCGGGCGAGGCGGCGCTGCAGCGTCGTTTATCGACCGGATGCCGCTGCGGCATTACGGCGATCAGCGCCGGGGCGACGGCCTTGTTCACCGCGCGTCGGCCAAAGCGGTGATTCGGCCGCTGCGTGCCGGGGTGAGTCCGGCGAGGCGGCACAATCGCGGCCTGTGGCTGGCGCGCGTCGCCGGCCGAAGCCCTGCCTGAACGCGACATGTCCGACTCCGCCCCCGCCTCGCCCCTGCCCGTGTCTGCCGTGGCGCCGACGCCCGACCCGGCCCCGCTGCCCGACACCCTGCCGGCCGATGACACCCCCTTGGCGGAGCCTGCGGCCGCCGCAGAACCTGCGGTCGAGCCCGCCGCGACGGCTGCGACTGCTGCCCCCGAGGTGGCGGTTGAAGCCGGCGCT